>JABMRB010000446.1 GCA_013202865.1 Candidatus Nealsoniibacteriota bacterium
CGACGACCGCAGCTACGCCCAGCCGTTCGAGCGCCACCACATCAAGAAGCACAAGTGGTTCGCCTTCGGCTTCAACGGGCAACTGGCCAACTATCACGAACTCCGCGAGAAGCTGTTGGGCAACGAAGATAACTACCTCGCCCGCGAAACCGACACGGAAGTGATGATGCACCTGTTCTGCCGGACGCTCAAGGGCGACCGGCAGCCCCCGCTGGTCGACGTCTGCCGCCAGCTTGCCGAGAACTTCGACGGCGCCTACAGCCTCGTCTTCCTCGACGCCCTGGGTAACATGATGGTGGTCCGCGATCCGCTGGGGATCAAGCCGCTGAACTACGCGGTCGACGGGCCTCTGTTCGCCGCCGCCAGCGAGAGCGTGGCCCTGCTGAACCTCGGCTTCCCGCCCGAGAGCATCCGTTCGCTACCCCCGGGGCACGCAGCGATCATCTCCGAGGGTAAATTGCGGATCGAGCAATTCGCCGAGAGCATGCGTCGGGCACACTGCTTCTTCGAGTGGATCTACTTCTCGAACGTGGCCAGCACGATCGACGGCCGCAGCGTCTACCTCACCCGCAAGGCGTTGGGTGAGGAGTTGGCGCGGCTCGAAGACGTGCCGATCGACGACGACACGGTCGTCGTGCCGGTACCCGACACCAGCAAGGCGGCCGCCGACTCGATGGCCTACGCGTTGAAGGTCCCATGCGTCGAAGGGCTGATCCGCAACCGCTACGCCGGCCGCACGTTCATCGAAGGCGGCAGAAACCGCAAGAGCAAGGCCCAAACGAAGTACACGCCGCTGCGCGAGATCCTCGAGGGCAAACGCGTCTTGCTGGTCGAGGATTCGATCGTTCGCGGGACGACGCTGAAGGTGCTGCTGGACCTGATCCGCAACTTGGGCCGGCCGCGGGAGTTGCACGTTCGGGTGGCCTGTCCGCCGATTATGTCGCCCTGTTTCTACGGGATCGACATGTCGACGGTTACCGAGTTGTTTGCGCCGGAGTTTCTCGAAGGCAAGCCGTTTTGCGCCGCGGCCGAGGCCCGCATGGCCGACGAGTTGGGGGCCGATTCGCTACGTTACCTGCCGGTCGAATCGGTCGCCCGGGCGATCGGATACGACGCCTCCCAACTCTGCCGCGCCTGCATCACCGGCGAGTACCCCACGCCCGGCGGCTGCAAGCTGGCCGAGATCGCCCGGGCCAACCACCGCAACCGTATCGCCGGGCGAACCTACGAAGCGGTGGGGACCGAGGGTTAGGATCGTTCGAGAAACTACTGTCGTAGCTCGTCTTTGCGCTGCACGCGAACGATCGGCCGCCCGGGGATTTCTGGGCGATCCTCCAGCCACGCCAGGTACGTCTGGCCGCTGTCGGCAACGGTCTCCAGCACGGCGTGCCCGTCCTGCCGGTGGGCCTGATACGGTCGCTGCGGATTGGCGAAGATCTCGGCAAGGCGGCGACGATTGTCGCACAACAACAGGCTCCCGTCGGTATCGACGGTGGCCCACCGTGGCGTCCGCTGATCGATCAGGCGGCGGTAGAGTGCGGCAAGGTCCCAGGGCCTCTCTTGCTCGGGCGTCATCGCACCGGCCTGCGGCCGGACCGGATCCGCACGATTGCCGTTGAACTGGTACGCGCGATACCGGATCGACGGTTCCGCAGGGCGATGGAAACGTCGGGCAAGCTTGAGGATGAGTGCCATCTCGTCGAGCGTTTCCTTCGTCAGTTCGATGTCCGGCTGCGGCAGCACAACCGGTTGTCCCGCCTGCGGATCGGCCAACCACACGGCCAGACCTTGCCGAACGGCCGAACTGTGTAGCAGCCGGTCCAGCTCCGTCGTACCGCGAGGCGGTGTATCGCGTGACCCGCGAAGGACGTCCCGATTCCAGACTGTCGGCGAAGACGGATCCACCGGACGTTCGATGTCCGTGGCAGCCAGCGCGGCAAGGAAATCGGGGGCGTGTCGGGCGTCGTTGCCGATCAACAGGTAGCGGACCTGTAGCACGGCCTGCGGTTCCTTCCCGCCGTCCGCACCACCGGCGACATGGCCGTCGGGCGACTGCTCGGCAAAACGAGCGGCCAGGCCGGTCTGCACCCACGGGGGAAGTGTGCGGTCCTGGCCGGTCATCCGCAGGAATCTCCGAAACGCCTCTCGCCGCATCTGGCCGAGCCGATTGGGCAACGGCCCGTCCGCGGCCTGCAAACCGACGTAGACGTCCGGACCATAGTCTACCGCCGCCTGCCCGTTGCCTGTGGAAACCCCGCCACCGCCGGGCACACGGACCTTCAGCGGCCGGTCGGTAATCAAGACGCGCAGGGCCGCCGTCTTGAACTGCGGCCGGCGAGTCACGTCGGTCCAAAGGTCGGTCAGACGAACGTAATCGGACCATGCCCTCTCCATTTGCCGGGCGGCCCATAGCGCATCGCTTCGGTTTGTCGTGCAGAAGACGGAGTATCGCTGCGTCTGGACCTCCCATCCCCATTGCCAGTGCCTGATTTGAGGCGGACGGGAGGGGCCCTGCTGCCAGTCACCCCGGACGGGCAGGTCTGGGGCGATCATTTCGCCGTCGGCCAAAGCAACGCCGACCAAAGCGACGCCGGCCCAGCAGCAGACGAGCAACACGGCGGACACCCGTCTTGAGCCGGTGGCTCGGTTTCTTAGGTGTGTGGTCTGCATTGCCCAAGTACCTTTCGGGGATTGCGGGACCTTTCGGGGCTCGCAGGCAAAGGTTGCATGCGTCGGCAGTGGTCGGCCTCAAACCCGATGGCCGACCAGTCTGCTATCGGCAAGTAGGGGCGACGGATTACGCCCAAACGTTCGCAACGATCGGATTCCTGGTGCCAAATGGAGAAGCCATTTCTCATCCGGTGCCGGATCGCCGCAAACTCCCTCATTGCCCCTATATTCCGCATAATCCGGATATCCGTCACTAATCCGGACAATCCGCGTATTTTACTTAATTTCACACCGGCTGTCCCCGATATGAAGATGCAGGCTGCGCTCCTTGTACGAGGACGTGTAGCTGTGTGCTGGCCACCAATCCAGAGGGTTCGTTGCCCACCCGGCGTGCAGCAGGCACCGGAGCCGCATGGCGACTCCTTGCCGGTTCACGCACACATCCGAAAGACACACAACTAGGTTATGGCTGCAAGCCACTTTTGGGGAGTTCAACATGCATTTCGGTAGGCTCGCTCGTCGAATGCTTGGGATCGTCCGAGGTCTTGCGACGATCGGAAGGTCGATGCTGGCTGCCGCTTTAGTGGCCTGGATCACGACTCCGGCCGTGGCCCAAAGCGGCAACGCCACCGCCGCACAGCCGACCGAGCACTCGGGCGGCACACTTCGGTTCGTCGGAGCTCAACCGCCGGCGGTCAAGTCGGACGAGGCAGTGATAAGGGCCTACGCTGAGAAGCCTCTCGGTGTGATTACCGCCGGGCCGACCGGGAGCGGAACGAATCGACCCGCGTCGTATACGCGTCCGGTGGAAACGAAAATCCGCCTGAAAGCGACTCCCGCACGAGAGCCCGTCGAAAGAGGCGCCGTCACCTTGGCATCGCTGCGCCAGATCGTGGACGGCTCCCCCGCGACCAAGCAGCAGGATTTCAACGAGGCACATACGCCGGTACTCGAGGCCAACGACGCACCTAAGTCTCCGATCTCGCACGAATTGACGAGTTCGCTGCAGTTCTCGCGAGGGACACCGCCGGCGGGATCGACGCGCGCAGTCACCGCATCTAGGCCGGCGCCAGCTCGAGCCAGGGTGTTGGCGCCACCTCGGGCTGCGGCGTTGGCGGCACTGCGGGCCGCGGCGCCTCCTATTGGCGTACCGCCGGTCGCGGGATTGCCGGTCGCCGCCGCGCCGCCGATTGCCGTGCCGTCAGGGGCCGCCATACCCACCCTAGAGCCGCTGGTTCCGATACCTGAGGGGGCCCAACCGGAGGCGATCCCGACCAGTCGCTTGGGACCGTTCCAGGTGCTCGACCACGCCGAGGAGTTGGACGTAGTATTGCGTCGCAGCAAGCTGTTGCGAACAACGTCGGACGTTTATCGCACGGCGGTCGTCGATGCGTCGGTCTGCGACGTCGTGCAATTCACACCGCGCGAGGTGTCGATTCTGGGAAAGGGCCAGGGGGCCACGCACGTCACGTTCTGGTTTGAAGACGGCCAGACCGCCCCGACCACACTGCTGGTTCGCGTGCGGCCGGACCCCGAGGTCCAGCAGCGCCGCGAGGAGCAATTCGGCGCGTTGGAGGACGTGCTCGCCGAGCTGTTCCCCGAGAGCAAGGTCAGACTGGTTCCGGTAGCCGACAAGTTGATCGTCAAGGGCCAAGCGCGAGACGCGGCCGAGGCAGCCCAGATTCTCGCCGTGGTTCGAGGCCAAGCCGTCTACCGGGCCACGATTGTCGAAGGCAGGGCGGCTGCGCCGATGGCTCGCGAAGAGACCAACAAGATCCTGCCGGCGAGCAACGTAATCAACATGCTTCGGATCCCGGGTGTCCATCAGGTGGCGTTGCGGGTGAAGATTGCCGAACTCAACCGTTCGGCGGCGCGTCAGTTCGGCGTGGACATCAACTCGACCATTCAGGCGGGCACGGGCAATATGATCGTCCGCTCGTTGTTGAACCTGGCGGCCGGTAACTCGACCAGCATCCTCGGCGAATTCGACAACAAGCAGATCAATTTCGGCATCCACTACCTGGAAAGCCACGGCGTAATCCGGATGCTCAGCGAGCCCACGCTGGTGACGCTCAGCGGCCGGCCGGCTAGTTTCGTGGCCGGCGGCGAGTTTGCCGTGCCGACGACGGTCGGCGTCGGCGGCGTGGGGGCGGTAACCACCGACTTCCGCGCCTTCGGTGCGATCATCACCTTCATTCCGACCGTGATCGACAAGGACTTCGTCCGCATGGAGGTGGCGCCGGAGTTCAGCCGAATCGACACCGATCTGACCAGCGGCAACGGTACCCCGGGCCTGTCGACCCGCGCCGTGACCACCACGGTCGAGATGCGTGCAGGCCAAACACTGGCAATCGCCGGGCTGCTGGACGACTCGACCAACGCCGAAACCCAAGGCGACCTGCCGCTCGTGGCGAAGATATTCGGTGCCCGGGCGGTGACCCGCAACGAAACGGAACTGATCATCCTGGTTACGCCGGAACTGGTCGAACCGATGGAGCCGGAAGCGGTGCCGCCGCTGCCGGGGTTCGACGTTACCGAGCCGACCAACGCAGAATTCTACTTGATGGGACGGATCGAAGGTCGCCCGACACACGAGTATCGCAGCACGGTATGGCCACGCTTACAGCGGCGCTATCGCGCGGGCGGGCCGGAAATGATTTCCGGACCGTTTGGACATGGAGACTAGGAATCGAAGACGATGCATACACGAGCACTCATTGCCTACCCGTTGTTGGCGGCCGCCTGTTGCCTGGGACCGGCCGGTTGTTGCGGCCCGAAATGCGGCGACCCACCCTACGATCGGCCGTTTCCGCTGGGACAGGTAACCGATGCGTTCTGGGAGACACAACAGACCAACGCCGAGGCGGCGGACTTCATCTTCTACGATCACGAGTTCGTCGGCGAGACCGCCGAGTTGACCGCCGGCGGCAGGAGCCACCTCCTCCAGATGGCCCTGCGCTTGCCGCATGTGCCGTTTCCGGTGGTTGTCGAGCAGAGCGTAGGCGACACGAAAACACAACTCGACCAAGAACGCCGCGAGACGGTCGTCGGCACCTTGATCGACATCGGCGTTTCGAATGCAGAGCCCCGCGTGGTGATCGCGCCGGCCGTGCCACAGGGAGTTACCGCCATGGAAGGCGAGTCGGCCTACTATCGCACGCTCGACTCCAACACGTTCGAGAACGGCGGCGGCGTCGGCCGGCGATTCAACGGCCGAGGTGGTACGTGGCGGTAGGCCGGATGTTTGTAGTGACCGCATTCATGCGGTCCGCGTAATCACAACCCCAGCCCGATAAATCGGGCCACTACGAACCCCCGGCATAACGGAGTCCTCCCCATGATCGCTCGTTTCCGCTATGCCGTTGGATGGTCGCTGGTGCTGTTGTGTGCCGGATGTGCCGGCCCGTTGGACGTCGATTGGCTGACGTTGCCGGGCGAAACCGTCGGGCTCGACGCGGAAGGGATCGATTCACCCGACGACAAATCGCTGCCGGGTGAGTTGGCCGACGCTCGAAACCTCGAACGCTCCGGCGACGCGGTGGCGGCACGGGCGATCTACGAACGCCTCATTGCGGCCCATCCCGGTCGCTACGAGCCCTATCACCGCCTGGCCTTGGTGGCCGATCGCCAGCGACGGCATCGCGAGGCAGAGTCGCTCTACACGCAGGCCATCCGCTTGCGAGGGCCGTGTCCGAAATTGTTCAACGACCTGGGCTACTGCCTCTATCTGCAAGGCAAGCTGGATAAGGCCGAGAATGCGATGCGCAAGGCCGTGGCGATGGTCCCGGCTAACTCTCGTTTCCGCAATAACCTTGGCCTGGTGCTGGCGCACCTCGGGCGTCACGACGAAGCACTCGAGCAGTTCCAGCGCGGCGGTAGCGAGGCCGACGCCTTCTACAATCTCGCCTTCGTCCACGCCTCGCAGGAGCGATCCGAGCAGGCCAAGGAGTGTTTCCGTCTGGCCTTGGCCTCCGATCCGAGCCACGAGCGGTCACGCCGGGCATTGGCCTCGTTCCAAGAGTACGAAAAGGACCCCGACGCCGCCGGCGACTTCTGTGGCGACGCCGCCAGCGGTCGGTGGATTCCCTACGTCGAAGGCAGCGGTGCCATCGGTTCCCAAGCCGCGCAGCCAGCCCAGCCCGTGATGCCGACAACGCACGTTGCAACTGCCAATGGCACAGCGTCCTTCGCTGCCGGCGGCACTATCGATCGTCCCAACACGCAAACGCTTCTGAAGCACGCCCGTGCGATGATGTCCCACCG
>JABMRB010000447.1 GCA_013202865.1 Candidatus Nealsoniibacteriota bacterium
CGGCCGAAACGTCTCTTGCAGCCGGCGGATCAGGTCGGCGAACTGGGGATAGTCGCTGGTCGATAGCGACAGCAGCGAGATCTCGTTGTAGCCCGTGTTGCGATACGACTCGACGGCCGCCTCGACGATCGTCTCCACACGGCGAAACCGCAACGGACGCTTGAGCGTCGTGCTTTGGCAGAATCGGCAGCTACCGGGGCAGCCACGCATGATCTCGATCGTGATCCGGTCCTGCACGCACTCGACGTTCGGCACGATCGGCGCGGTCGGCAATGGCACGGTGTCCAGCTCGGCAACCACGGCCGGTTCGATCGACTCGGGCACACCGGGCCGGAGCGGCGCGGCCGACGTCTGCCGGCCGTCGGCGTCGAGTTCCGCACGATAGAACCGCGGCACGTAGACGTGCGGCAGCCGAGTGGCCAGTTGTTCGAGCATCGCATCGCGGCCGCCGCCGGACAGTTTCGCCTGCAACCATGCGTCGCACACCGTCGGCAGGCTCTCTTCGCCGTCGCCGAGCACGAACAGATCGATGAACCGCGACATCGGCTCGGGGTTGGCCACGCACGGCCCACCGGCGACGACCAGCGGGTGGTCCGGCCCGCGATCTTCCGCCGCCAACGGGATGCCCGCCAGATCGAGCATCGTCAGCACGTTGGTCGAGCAGAGCTCGTATTGCAGCGAGAACCCGAGCACGTCGAACTGGCCCAGCGGCGTAAACGTTTCCAGGCTGCAAAGCGGCAGTTCGTGCTCGCGAAGCAATTTCTCCATGTCGGCCAGCGGCGTGAAAACCCGCTCGCAAGCCCAGTCGTCACGGCGATTCATCACGGCGTAGAGCACTTGCAGGCCATGGTGGCTCATGCCGATCGAATAGCTATCGGGAAACGCCAGACAGACCGTGCCCCGAACGCTACCATGGTCCTTCCGCACGGAACCGAGTTCCCCGCCAACGTACTGCCCGGGCGTCTGCACCCGCGGCAAGACGTCTCGAGCAAAGCGATCTTTCATCGATTGGTTCATCATGCGTCATTTAGCCCCGGGTGAACACACCCGGGGTTCCATATCCATTCAACCCCGCCGACTATTTAGCCTCGGGTGAACACACCCGGGGGGCCAAGCAACAACACCCGCCCTCGAACATCCGCACCCCCGCCGTGTATTCACGGCGGGCTAAATACTGGGGAACGCGGCCCCCGGGTGTGTTCACCCGGGGCTAAATAAATCACACCAACACGCGCGAATCCACGATTATCGCAGAACGATCTGCCGGAAACCAGGGGGCGTCCGCTTCGCGAACGTTCGCGTTGTGCCACCGGCGTCCTGTGCCGTATAATAGAGACGTGGCGGTCTCTGACCGGCGAACCCTCCCACGTCTCACGAACCGAGTTGCGACCGATGAACATGAGAATCACTTCGCGATGGACCTTGCTCGCCTGCCTGGCGACAGCCCTATCTGCTGCCGCCGACGCCCGGGCACAGACCCGTACGGTGTTTGACAATGCGCGAGACAAAATGGTCGACGAGGAGATCGTCGAGGCGGGCGTGAAGAACGCACGGGTGATCGCATCCATGCGCAAGACGCCGCGGCACGGATTTGTCTCCTTGGCGCAGCGGAAGTACGCCTACTTCGACATGGCGTTGCCGATCGGCGAGTCGCAGACGATCTCGCCGCCGTTCGTGGTCGCCTACATGACCGAAGCGCTGGACCCGCAACCGGGCGATCGCGTGTTAGAGATCGGCACCGGCAGCGGATACCAGGCCGCCGTGCTCAGCTCGCTGGTCGACCAAGTCTACACGATCGAGATCGTCACGCCGCTGGGCCGCAAGGCGGCGAAGACGCTCAAGCGGCTACGATACGACAACGTCCACGCCAAGATCGGCGACGGCTACCAGGGCTGGCCCGAACATGCGCCGTTCGACAAGATCATCGTGACCTGCTCGCCCGAACGCGTCCCGCCGGCGCTGGTGAAGCAATTGAAAGAGGGCGGGCGGATGGTGGTTCCCGCCGGCCAGCGGTACCAGCAGACGCTCTACTTGCTGAAGAAGGTCGACGGGAAGATGGTGGCCGAGTCGCTACGGGCAACACTGTTCGTGCCGATGACCGGCCGGGCCGAAGACACGCGTCAGGTGCAGCCCGACCCGGCCAACCCGACGTTGCGCAACGGCGGTTTCGAGCGGGCTGCCGGCAAACCGCCCGCACCGGCCGGGTGGCACTACCAGCGGCAGCTCGAGTTGGTCGCCGACGGTCACGCGCCCGTCGGCGAGCGTTACGCGAAGTTCACGAACGCCGAGCCGGGCCGTGGGTGCCGGGCATTGCAGGGGTTTGCCGTCGACGGGCGGAAGGTCAAGCAACTGGACATTTCGCTTCGCGTCCGTGGCGAGAACATCCGGCCAGGGCAAACCACCCGGCAGTTGCCGATGGTTGTGGTCACCTTCTACGACGAGCGTCGCGCGACCCTAAGCCAGGGCTTCGTCGGCCCATGGCGAGGCACGTTCTCCTGGCAGCAGGAGAGCGCCCGAATCGCCGTGCCGGTCCGCGCCCGTGAAGCCATCCTA
>JABMRB010000448.1 GCA_013202865.1 Candidatus Nealsoniibacteriota bacterium
AAGTTACTCCAATAGGACCGCGCCGAAAGTGCGCAAATAACCACCCTGGCGAACCGGCTAGATCTGAAATCTGAAATCCTAAATCTGAAATCCCAACCCCATGGCCAGCAACCCCGACCTGCCGATCAGCCGGCCGCAAGGCGAACTCTGGGGGCCGTTGCAGGCGGTCGCCGATTGGATCGCCGATTGGGGTGCCGTGGTTATCGATTGGCTGGTGGGGCTGGGCGAGATGGGTATCTTCACGTCGCGGACCGTCCGGTGGCTGTTCGTCCGCCTACCGCGTCGGGAGACGATCCTGCCGAACTTCTATCAAATCGGTGTACTGAGCCTGCCGGTGGTGGCGCTGACCGGCACGTTCATCGGTATGGTGCTGGTCGTGCAGAGCTACACGCAGTTCCGCGACCTGCACATGGAATCGAAGCTCGGTGCCGTGATCAATATGTCGCTGGTCCGCGAACTGGGGCCCGTGCTGGCGGCCACGATGCTCGCCGGGCGGGTCGGCGGGTCGATGGCCGCCGAGTTGGGGACGATGCGGGTGACCGAGCAGATCGACGCGCTCAGCAGCATGGGCGCGAACCCGATCCATTACCTGGTCGTGCCGCGGTTCCTCGGCTGCCTGTTGCTGATTCCGGCATTGACCGTGATGGCCGACTTCATGGGCGTGGCCGGGGCCTACTTCTTCGCCGTCTTCTTGCGCAACATCGACTCGCATTACTACATCGAAAACTCGGCCCATTTCGTCGGCAAATTCGACATGTTCGTCGGCATCTTCAAGAGCCTGTTCTTCGGTGCGGCGATCGCACTGATAAGCTGCTATCGCGGATTCCACTGCAAGGCCGGCGCCGAGGGAGTCGGGCGGGCGGCCACCGCCGCGTTCGTCTATTCCTTCGTGGCGATCCTGCTGTTGGACCTGCTGTTGGGAATCGCCCTGGACGGCGTCTACTATTCCATTTGGCCCGATGCCCCCAAGTTGTTCTAGCATGGTTAACTCAAACGATTCTTCGCGGCCGTGCGTGGTCATCCGGGGGTTGCACGTCGATTTCGGACCGCAGCGCGTGTTGCGCGGGATCGACCTGGGCCTCGCCCAAGGTGAGACAGTGGCGGTGATCGGCGAAAGCGGGTGCGGCAAGACGGTGCTGCTGAAAACGATCATCGGACTGCTAACGCCGACCCGCGGCAGCGTCTCGTTCGACGGCCAAGAACTTTCCACGCTCAGCGAACGGGAATTGACACGGCAACGGATCCGTTTCGGGTTCCTCTTCCAGCAGGCTGCGCTGTTCGACAGCATGACGATCGCCCAAAACGTCGCGTTTCCCTTGCGGCAACACACCGCCAGGAGCGATCGCCAGATCCACGACGTCTGCGTTGCCCGGCTCGCCGAGGTCGGCCTGCCGGAGAGCGTGATGTGGAAAAAGCCTGCCGAGCTCTCCGGCGGGATGCGCAAACGCGTGGGGCTCGCCCGAGCGCTGGCGTTGGAGCCGGAGATTATGCTCTACGACGAGCCGACGACCGGACTGGATCCGATCATGAGCGACGTAATTAACGAACTGATTATCGCCGTGCGTAAGCGGCACCCGGTCACCAGTGTCGTGGTCACGCACGACATGCGGACCGCGCAGAAGGTGGCCGACCGTGCGGTGATGCTCTATCCGCTGGCGCGGCTGCGCGACGACGAGTCGCAGGTCCTCTACGACGGGCCGGCCGCGCGGATCGGCGAGGCGGCCGACCAGCGCGTCTCGCAGTTTGTCCGCGGCGAGGCGGGCGAGCGACTGATGGAAATGCGGCAACTCAACGGGGGCGTAAATCATGGATGAACGACAGTTGCAGCTACGCGTCGGCGTGATGGCCCTGGCCACGTTGCTGATTGCGGGAATCCTGCTGGTGATGTTCGGCGAGTTACCCAGGTTCGGCCGGGGCGGGTATACGGTGACCATCCACCTCGACTCGGCGCCGGGTCTGACCAAGGATACGCCCATCCTCAAGAGCGGCATCCGCATCGGCCGGGTGAGCGACGTCCGTTTTGCCTACGACAAAGACAAACACGAGATTGTCAAGGTCACCGCCGAAATCGACGGCAACCGGCGGCTCTTCAAGCACGACGTCTGTTACGTGAGTCGCTCGGTCCTTGGCGACACGTCCCTCGAGTTCCACCGCGTGGGCCGGCCAGAGGAGTACACGCCGCTGGAAGACGGGGCCGTGCTCGAGGGAAAGGTCTCGCAGGACCCCACCGGGTTGATGAACGCGCTGGAGCAACCCATTCAGACCGTGCAGTACACCGGCCAGGCGCTGGCCGACGCCAGCGCCTCATTGAAGACGGCCGCCGACAAGATCACCGTGCTGGTCGAAACGAACGAGACGGCGATCACGGAGACGATCGCCGAGGCCAGGGCCACGCTCGAATCGGTTCACCGCGTGGCCGACGTGGCCGATCGCCTGATCGGCGACGAGGAGAGCCAGAAACAAATTCGCGAAGCGCTGAACCAACTGCCGGGTACGCTTGTTCAAGTGAAGAAAACGATGGATCTGGCCGTGGCCAACCTGGAGAACCTTCAGGAGTTCACCGGGCCGTTGAGCGAAGGGGCCGGTGAACGCGTTGAGAAGATCGACAACGCCGTCGTGCAAATGGATGCCGTATTGACACAGTTGGCCCTGTTCAGCGAAGCGCTCAACAACCGCGACAGTTCGCTCGGTCGGCTGGTCCACGACGAGGAACTCTACTTCCATCTGAACCGGGCGGCCAAGAACGTTGACGACCTGACCCGGCAAATGAAACCGATCCTGGCCGACGTCCGCGTCTTCAGCGACAAGATTGCCCGCCACCCCGGCGTAGTCGTTCGCGACGCCGTTCGCCCGGGCGCCGGGATCAAGTAGCGGGTTCACTTTGTCGTTCGTAGTGACCGCATTTATGCGGTTTTGCCGGGCGGCTTGTTCGGTCAAACCCGATGAATCGGGTTACTACAAACCTTCATCAGCGCCACCGCTTACCGCCCACTCGGCGGAAGCGGATGGATCGGATAGCCGCCCACACCGGATGGGCCAGGTATCATGGCGGGCCCGGGCGGTGCGATCGCTCCGCCGCCGCGTATCGCGTCGGCACCGGGGGCAACCGGCGGCGCCGGACGTGCGCCTGCCGGGCGGACCCCTCGCCGCAGGTCTTCCCCACGCTGAAGCAATTCCTCGGATGGAACTACTCGTTGCGGTGAAAGTTGGTAGTTGAATGTCCGCTGGTCGCGAATCTCACCCGGAACCAGATTCTCGGAGAAGAAATCCAGCGGTGGAACTTGGTACCATGGCGCCGGCACCGGCTGCAGGAACGTGGCCGTCTCGTAGCCGTCCTTGACCAGGCGAATCTTGCGGTCGCCGTAGTAGGTGAAGTCGGCGGAGATCGGCGTGGGGCCCAGTTCGTAGTCGTCCACGTAGACCTGCGCGCCCGGCGGGTTGGTCCGAATCGTCATCCGGCGGCGGACGCACCCGGCGCAGCAG
>JABMRB010000449.1 GCA_013202865.1 Candidatus Nealsoniibacteriota bacterium
ACAATGAAGCTGCTGACGGCGTTGGCCGAGAGTGCCGGCCTGGCCGATGCCATCGAGCGGATGTTCACCGGCGAGAGGATCAACTTGACCGAAGACCGGTCCGTATTGCACACTGCCCTGCGGAACCGGTCTGGCGATCCGGTCATGGTCGACGGCAAAGACGTCATGCCGGCTGTGAAGGCCGTGCTGGTAAAGATGGGCGTCTTCGCCAACCGCATCCGCACCGGCCACTGGACGGGCCATACCGGAAAGCCGATTCGCAATATCGTCAACATCGGCATCGGTGGCTCGGACCTGGGGCCGGCGATGGCCTACGAGGCACTGAAACCGTTCTCCGATCGCAACCTGACCGTCCGCTTCGTTTCCAACGTCGACGGGACCCATCTGGCGGAATCCGTTCGCGACCTGGACGCGGCCGAGACGTTGTTCATCGTTGCCAGCAAGACGTTTACCACGCAAGAGACGATGACCAACGCCCGCTCGGCCCGCTCGTGGCTGCTGGAGAAGTTGGGCGACGAGTCGGCCGTGGGGACCCATTTCGTGGCGATTTCGACCGACGACCAAAAAGTGGCTCAATTCGGGATCGATGCGCAGGTCGATATGTTCGAGTTCTGGGATTGGGTCGGCGGGCGATACAGCTTGACGTCGGCCATCGGGTTGCCGTTGATGATTGCGATCGGGCCGGAGAACTTCAACCGGCTGCTCGACGGTATGCACGAGATGGACCTGCACTTCCGCAACGCGCCGTTCGACAGGAACATGCCCGTCGTGCTGGCGCTGCTGGGGATCTGGTACAACAACTTCTTCGGCGCCGCCAGCCATGCCATCTTGCCTTACGACCAATACCTCAGCCGTTTCGCCGCCTACTTCCAACAGGGCGACATGGAGAGCAACGGCAAGTCGACCACGCTCGACGGCAAGCCGGTCGACTGGCAGACCGGGCCGATCATCTGGGGTGAGCCGGGCACCAACGGACAACATGCCTTCTACCAGCTTCTGCACCAGGGCACCAAGCTCGTGCCGGCCGACTTTATCGGGTTCGCTCGCAGCCACAATCCGCTGGGCGATCACCACGACAAGCTGATGGCCAACTTCTTCGCCCAGACCGAGGCGTTGGCGTTGGGCAAGACGGCCGAAGAGGTCCGTGCCGACGGCGCGCCCGAGGAATTGGTGCCGCACAAGACGTTCGAGGGCAACCGCCCGACCAACACGATCGTCGCTAAGGTGCTCGACCCCGAGACGCTCGGCCGCCTGATCGCCCTGTACGAACACAAGATCTTCGTGCAAGGTGTGATTTGGAACGTCAACAGTTTCGACCAGTGGGGCGTCGAGTTGGGCAAAGCGCTCGCCGGGAAAATCCTGCCCGAGTTGCAGGACGAGGAGGAGCCGGAACTGAAACACGACGCCTCGACGAACCGGTTGATTCGATGGTTTCGCACGCATCGGGCGTGATCGCCGGGCGTCTGTGAGAGGACCAAACGAGAAAGGAACCTGACATGAACCTGCTCGCGTATTTCGGCATGCCCGGGCCGATGGAGATGCTGATCATCGGGATGATATGTGTGCTGCCCGTGGTGGCGATTGTCGTGATCGCGGTCGTCTTGGTCAAGTCGCAGAAATCCGGCCCGAACCCCGCCGACAACCCGAACTTGTATCCCTGCCCGGACTGCGGCCAGTACGTGTCCCGGCTGGCGCCAAACTGCCCTCAGTGTGGCCGAACCTTGACGCCTCAGCAGGATGCCTAGCAGCCTGTGCGGCAGAAAACGTCGAAATGAATCCACTCAACAACCAAACCGTCCTGGCCCTGATGGCCCATCCCGACGACGCCGAGTTTCTCTGCGCCGGTACGCTGATCCGGCTGGCCGACGCCGGTTGGCAGGTCCATGTGGCCACGCTGGCCCCGGGCGATTGCGGCACGATGACCGAGACGCCTTGGGCCATCGCCGCCACGCGCACCGAAGAAGCACGCCGGGCCGCCGCCATGATCCGGGCCGAGTACCACTGCCTCGACGAGCGGGACGGGCTGATCGTCTACGACAAGCCGACATTGCGCAAGTGCATCGATCTGCTGCGCCGCGTTGCCCCGTCGCTGCTGCTGACCCATGCGGTGAGCGACTACATGGTCGACCACGAGATGACCTCGCTGTTGGCCCGCAGCGCGAGTTTCATCTATGGGGCCCCCAACGCGTCGGCGTTTCCGTTGCGCGAAGGTTCCGGCGTGCCGTATCTTTACTACTGCGACCCGGTCGAAGGCCTCGATCCGCTGGGCCGGCCGGTCGAGCCGACCACGCTGGTCGACGTCAGCGATCAGCTTGCGAAGAAGACCGAGATGCTCGCCTGCCACGCCAGCCAGCGCGAGTGGCTCCGGGCCCATCACGGCACGGACGAGTATCTCGATGCAATGCACCGCTGGGCAGCCGCCCGCGGCCAACGGATCGGCACCGCCGCCGCCGAGGGCTTCGTCCAGCACCGCGGCCATCCGTATCCGAAAGACGATTTATTGGACAGCATATAAAGCCGCGACCGGTGGTCGCGCCTAACGTCGCCCATTCGCGACCACC
>JABMRB010000057.1 GCA_013202865.1 Candidatus Nealsoniibacteriota bacterium
CACTTCGATCTGGTCGGCGACCACCGCAGTGACGTCGGCCAGGCTGATTTCGGCGTTGTAGGTGACGCCGGGGTCCATCCCCAGTTCGGCCACGCCGACGGTGATCTTGCCGATACCGTCGTTGCCCGGGGCAATCGTATGCAGTACGTCGACGGCCGCGGCATTGATCGTACCGATGCCGATCAGGTTTTGCAGCGTCACGTCGGCGGGAAGAGTAACGAGGGAGCCCGTGGCTATCTCGTTAGTCAGACCGTAGAGGTGATAGCTGTTATTCGTGACAGTCGGCGTGATCTCGACTCTAATCTCACCACCGGGACCGGCCGTATAGGTGTACGACTGGGCGTAGCCGACGTTCCAGGCGGCCCCGTCAAACCCCGGAGGGTTGTCGGTGGGCACATCCGTATTCAACGTGAGCGGGTCCCCTTCAAACGAGCCATCGTTATCGATGTCATACTTGAAAATCTGGGTTCTGGTGCCATTGGCGCCCCAGGATCGATTGTAGAGCCGCAAATCATACACTTCCCCCTCGGTCAGGCCGGCGAGGATAATCTGGGCAGGAAAGGCGTTATAGTCCATATCCTGAAACACCTTGGCGATCTCGCCTGTCACCGCCGTCGCCAAGTTGCCGCCGTGACGATTGGGCACGTCCTCACTGCCGTTGCCGGCGAAATCATTGGCGAACGTCAGGCCGTTGACGATGGCCGTACCGGCGCTGCCGAAATCGATCGCGTGGGTGTAGGTCTTGTTGACCGGATCGATCCCGGAATCGGCGTCGTTGGTGATCAGGTGGTAGCTGAGCCCGGGGGTCACTTCGCCGAAACCGGGGGCGGTGACGGTCACGTCGCCGCCGCCGAGGATGAGGGTATCGGTGCCGGTAGCCAGGACGGAGCCGGCGAAACTCATCGTGCCGCCGGTGGTCTGGAACGTCGTCGGGCCGATCTTCGCGGTGCCGCCGTCGTTGACGGCAATACCGGTGCCGGCGGCGCTCACCGCAGCGGTGCCGGCGACCGTCAAACTGTCGGTGGTCACGGCGGCGGCGGCCGTGTTCAGCATCCCCCCGGTAGCCGTCAGGTTTCCGGCCGAGACGACGGCATTGGCGTTCAGCGTTCCTCCCGTAACGTCTAGAGAGAGGACATTGGTACCACCGGACAAGGTCACGTCGCCCTGGGAAACCGACAATCCGCCCGCGGCTCCGTTGACGTCGCCGGCTACGTCGAGGGAGTAATCGTCGGTGGATCCGAGTGTGAGCGTCGCTCCGTCGCCGAGCGTGACGCCGGCCGCGGCGCTGCCCAGGGTGACGGCCACGTTGGTCGTTGCGGTGTGGCCCGGCCCTGCCGTCAGGCTGCTGGGGGCGGTGACGGCGACGGCCTTATCGAACGCGAGGGAACCGTCCGAGCTGTCGGCGGCCAGCACCAGTTCGCCGCCGCCAAGCTGCAAAACAGCGTCGTCCACCGGGGCGGTGCCGCCGGTGACGATCAGCCGGCCCTGCTGCACGTC
This sequence comes from Candidatus Nealsoniibacteriota bacterium, assembly GCA_013202865.1. Classification (GTDB taxonomy): domain Bacteria; phylum Planctomycetota; class Planctomycetia; order Pirellulales; family Thermoguttaceae; genus JABMRB01. The sequence goes on from JABMRB010000057.1 coordinate 1,498, forward strand.
GATCGTCAACTGGCCGAGGTTCACACCCGGCTGGTCCATGACCAGATCGGAGAGCCCGGTCTTCGCCAGCGTAGCGGGCGCCACCAGCGCGGTGCCGTCGAGGGCACCGGGGTTGGTGACCACTTGTGTATTCAGTCCGACGTCAACGGCCTCCACGTCGAGCGTGGTTCCGCCGAAGATCGTCTCGGCAATCGTGCCGGCAGTCGTCAGGGTGCCCGCCTTCAGAACGACCGGTCCGACTTGAGCGGCCCAAGGGCCGTGAAGATCGAGGGTCCCGCCGCCGTTGACCGTAATCGCCGTAGCCCCCAAGTCGAGGATCTGCTCGGATTGGTAGACGCCGGCTTGGACGCGTAGCCCACCCGCGTCTACAGGAGCGTCGTTGGTCAGCTTGAAGGTGAGCGTGTTGAGCCCGTCGATGAGGCCCGTGTCGAGAAACTGCGTCGGGCTGAGACCAGCGAAACCGGCCTGTGTAATCCCCGTGCTGGTGCCGTTGAGCAAGACGTCAGTGATCAAGTTGTCGCTTGCCAGATTCAAAGCGACCGCTACCGTCTCGAGATCAAGACCGCTGAGATCGAAAGTGGCCTCGAATTCATAATCACCCACCGCAATCCTCGTCGTGCCGGGATGGGCCGGGCCGATCCATTTCGAGGCGGTGTTGTTGGCAAGCCAGGCCGGGTGAGGCGAGATGACCGTGGCCGGCTTCGGCAAGTCCTCGGGGAGATCCTGCGGAGAAACGGTCAGAGTGTAAATCGGGTCGGGATCACCGTCGGCGACTGTTGTGCCGGAGGTTTCGTCGAACCCGCTGGAAAGATTCTTCAGCGGCGGCAAGTGAACCGAGAGCGTGCCGCCGGTCATTTCGACCGGAGAGCTGCCGATCGAAGCCGTACCCAGGGTATCGAGTACGCCGCCGGCGATCGTGACCGGGCGTCCGCCGAGCGTGTCGTCGCCCCCTACCGCAAGCGTGCCTTCTTCCACCTTCCACTTGATGTTGTCGGTGGTGCCGGCAAACGGCGCGTCGAGTTCCCAGGTGCTAGAGCCCGTCTTGGAGACGACCACCTCGGCCATCGCCGAGGAGTTGGTGATTGTGCCGTAGTCGGTGGACGTCTGCGGATCGAACCCGACGGCGGCGGCGTCGGCAGCCAGTTCGGTGCCGGTGAAACTGATCGGTGCTCCGGTGGTCTGCAAAACCGCACCGTCGCGCATCGTCAGCGTGCCCAGGTCCAGCCAAGGCGTGTGGGCCGCGTCCAGTGTCGACGGCTCGGTCACGGTGACGTTGTACGAGCTCATGTCGACAACCTCAATGCCGGCCATTTCGGCGATCTGCGCTGCGGTGAGCGCCCGATTGTACGCATACACCTCGTCGATCATGCCCTCGAAGTAGACGTCGACATGTTTCCCCATCTGCAACTCGTACGCAGACATTGTGAACGTGTGTGTCGCAGATCCCTCTTCCGTTCCGTCGACGTAGAATTTCCACGTCCCGCCGTTCGTGTTGTCTACGGTCAACGCGTAGTGATGCCATTGACTATCGGCCGTGTATTGAAGGGCCCCGCCGAACACGTCTCCATTAGCGTAAAGCGGCGTGTTGCCACCGGCACCGTTGTCTTGCAGTATGAACCGGCTTGAACCAGCGTTCGAGTCGCTGGAGATTTGAGCCCCCTCCTGGTGGGTGTCCATGTTCGACCACCAAGCGACGGAA
>JABMRB010000450.1 GCA_013202865.1 Candidatus Nealsoniibacteriota bacterium
ACGGGATGTCGTAGTTGATCATCAGCCAGCAAAATTGCAGGTTGATGCCTTCGCCGGCCGCCTCGGTGGCAACCAGCACCTGGGCAGTTTCCTTGAATTCCCGTTCGGCATAGATGCGGGTGTTTGGCGTGTCGCGGTCGCCGATCTTCATGCCGCCGTGGATCTGCGTGATGGTCAGTCCCCAGTCGATGAGCTTGCCTAGCGGGCGGCCATCTTTGCCGTTGCCGGCGAGGTAGTCGAGCGTGTCTTTGTGTTCGGTGAAGAGGAGCAGTTTCATCTTCGGATCGTCGAAGATCCCTTGCTCGGTCAACAGCGAATGCAGCTTGTTCAGCTTTGTTTGGTTGTCGCGACCCTCGATCTGCTTTGCATGGTCGACAAGCTTGGTCAGTTCTCCGATCTCCTCACGAAGGATGGCCGGGTCGTACGAGAGCACCTGATCTTCGAGGTGTGCAATGACTCGCTGCTGTTCTTCCTCGTCCAGGTCCTCGAAATCGTCCGGGATTTTGCGCTGGATCTGTTCCTGACGGTACTTCTCCGGATCTTCAAGGATCTTCTCCCGGCGGTCGCACATCCGCTCCAGACTGCGGCGTACCGCGTAGACGGAAGAGGCCATGCGGCGTTGGAGCATCGCCATCGTGAATCCGACTGCTCGTCCACGGGCTGACTGCTCGCCGGCCGCCGCGATGGATTGGTCTTCGACGTAGTGGGTCAGTTCGTCATAGAATTCGAGTTCCTCGCCGTCCAGATCGAAGCGGGCCGAGCGGACCTCGCGTTTGGTGAAGAGCTTCTTGATCTCGTTGGTTTCTGGATCGGGGAACGTGACTAGGGCTTCCTTCGTGCGACGCAGGTAGAATGGTGCCTCATGCTCCTCCATCGCCCGTTGTAGGCTCTTGATGTTGCCGTACACATCGGGGTCGAGAAGTGCCAGAAAACGGCGAAAGTGCTCCGCGTCTCCTTTGTGCGGTGTGGCGGTCATCAGGAGGTAGTGGTCGGTCATCTGCGAGAGCGACTCGCCGAGGCGATATCCCCCAGGTGAACCAACACACGACACAACGTCCTGGCTCGCACCAACCCGCGACGCGCTGCGGTCAGCACATTGGTGCGTCTAAATGCTACCAGGTCGGCTTTGGATCTGCTCACTGGTTCGAATCCTCTTGGAGATTCTCCGTACTGGGCTCGGCCACCTGCTCCAGCGTCGCCGCTCCGGCCTTGCCGCGTTTGGCGATGTAGCGGACCAGCGTCGTCTTGGTCGGCTTGCCGACGGCATCCTTCTCCAGGATCAGCTCGCCGTTGCCAGTGAACTCCTGGCGATCCTCGCCACGTATCCGCGACCACCCCAGCAAGCTACCGTCGTCGGCGTAGTGGTACTCGTCGCGCCAGTCCTTGGAGAAGTCGAGGATCGGGTCGACGTAGTTGCCTTTGACTGCCGGGTCGGTGTAGTCGACCACTCGGATGCGATACTGGTCGTCGTAGAACCGCTTCTCGTTAGCCAGGTAGTAGAAGCAAACGAATCCCGGAGCGGAGTAGTTCCGGCCATTGTGGATGAAGACGCCGATGTCCACGCGTTGAGACTTCATCTTCGAACCCGGGGTGATCGTACGGCGTTCGTGATACGGCACGATCAACTCGACCCGCGAGCCCGCGCCGTTGAGCGGGTTGATCTGGATGCGGGCAGCATCGCCACGCAGCACGACCCAGTGATAAGTCAGGGGTTTGCCGTTGAGATCCTTGCTCGCCTCGGCACTGACAACCATGCGACGGTTGTACTTGGTCGACTTAACAATGCGGGCGATAGCGCACGGCGTGTCGAACATGCGTTCGCGCGGGCCGACGTCGAAGTAGTCGCAGCCCATGATCGACTGATCTTCCTCGATCACCTTGAGTTGCACCATGGGCGGCAACGACTCAGGTGTCATGTCGTGGGCCAAGGTCACCATCTTCTCCGCCTGAATCTGGCCGCCGTCGAAGACCGTAGGGTGGGCCTTGCCGGTGAGATAGTCTTTGGGCGTTTCGACCATCTGGTTGCTGCTGCGGAAAACCATCTGCACGGCCGCCATCAGGGCGCCGGACTTGGCGAGCTTCAGCTTAACCTCGGGGCGGAACGCCGCCAGAGTGGCGCCCACGGCGTTCAGGAAGACGCGGTCCGAGCCCGACGAGCCCTGCGAGATGATCATGTACGGCGTGTTGGCCGCGAACACGTCGCCGTGCCCTTTGCCCTCGACCTGCGGGTCGTGGTCGCGGTGCTCGGGGTAGAAGTACATGTGGTTGGCCCTGTACTGCAGGTAAAGCAGCTCGGCGCCGCGCGGGCGCGTCAAGGCGTTCCGGGCTTGGCTCCGCCACTGGGGCCCCGACGTGACGGCCGTCGACGAGTTGCCGATCGTGATGGCGTTGTACAGGAACGCAAGCTGTAGCCCGTGATGGAGATTGCGTTTGCAGGCTTCCTCGGAGAACTCGACTCGCGTTAACTGCGGGAGAGCCTTGAAGTCCATGTTGGAGTGATCACGGTCGTGATTGTCGTAGAGGTCGCCGTGGTTGCCGGCCGCGGTGCCCTCCTCGTACCACGATCGCAACAGATCGCCTTCCTTGCCGAGCCCGACCGCAATCGGTTTGTCGGCAGTGGCCTCGCGGTCGAGCTTGAACAAGGCGTGGAACACCCCAAGCTTAGCGTTCCAGGCCGTGTTGCTTTCGCTGACCAGCCCTTCGCCATCCGCTATCTCGGCCGGCTTGATCTCGTAGTGCCAGCCCTCGGGCTTGGCATCGAGCGGCTCGCCGGCTTTCGTGACGATTTCCTTGAACCGGTCATTTTCTCGCAAACCCTTCAGATCCTCGTCGGACTGGATGTGCCTTGCGTCGCGGAAGCCGAGATCGATGGCCTTATCGAGCGCGGCTAGGGCCTCGTCGTTCCTGCGCTGCCGCGCCAAGACGCAGGCGAGGTTATAGTGGGAGTTGGCATCGTGGGGCACTCGCTGGATAGACTGGCGGAGGACCCGTTCGGCCTGCTGGAACTCTCCACGGGTAAGCAGTTCCGGAATTACACGCAAGGCCACGATGTGTTTGAGTTGCAGCGAAGGCAGATCGAACACACTGGGGGCCTCGGGCGTCTGCACTTCGTCCGCAGCCCCGGGCCGGGCGATGAGCGTGGTAAGGACGCAGAGGGATATGATGGATTGGATGAGGCGCGTCAAAGCATCGCTCCTTGTTTCGATTGTCGTATCTCTTCGATTCCGGGATTCTGCCCGAACATGGTGCGAAGCGGTCGTTCGCACCTTCGGGTCTCCAAGCCGGAGTTTGGGAGACAGCAGCCCACAAAGGTATAGTCTCCTACAAGCTCGGTCAAATTTCCAGGTTCCACTCTCGATCGCCGTTCAGAATTCGGAATTCCGCTTACCTTTCCAGATAGGGAAGACTGATTGGCAGAAAGCGTGCTGGCGGGCTGCCTGCAATTACGCATGCGCGACTGAGGGAGGTCGGCGAGTCAGGTTCCAGCGTCCTGAAATACGTTGAGAAAACGACGCATCCGAAAAACCCCAGCAGAACCGTTTTCTGCGACGGCGTCAATCGCCTGTTGCTTGCCGCCCAGTTGAGGGGGGCCGGCGGTTGCCGCCTCGCGTTCCAAATACGGTCCATTTACGGCATGTCTCACCTTGGCCATACGTTCTTTGGGAATCTGCGTCGGCCGATGTGACCTGAGCCGGCAAGCAAAATGCGTTTCTACGCCTCTGTGTGCTCGATCATGTCGGGAGGATACGTAAACGTGCAGTTGGCGCGCCGTGAACGCGTTTCCGCGGTCGAAGACGACTCAGCCCCCGTCCGGGGCTCAACGGTTGTATTTGACGGTTGAGGTGTGCCCGTAAAAGGGCGCCAAGAGCTTGTTCACGGCCTTTTCGACGGGGGATATTCCGCTTCACTGGCCGCTGTTCCACGCCCCACACCGCGCATCTCGCATGACTAGCTTCAGCAAGAGCGGCAGCACGACGAGATTGCCCGCCAAGCCGCCGAGCATCGTCAGGCTAACCAGAATGCCGAAATAGACCGTGGGCACAAACTGGCTGGTCGCAAGCACGGCGAATCCAACGATCAAAGCCAGGGTGGAGAAGACCATCGCCCGACCGACGCTCTGTTGGACGGCGGCCAGGGCGTCGTCGACCGATTTGCCTTCGTCCCATGCACGGCGAAAGGCAGTGACGTAGTGGATCGAGGAGTCGATCGACAGTCCCATCGACACCGCAGCGATCATCGCGGCGCCCATGTTGATTTTCAGGTCCATCCAGCCCATCAGGCCGGTGACGACCACGATTGGAAGCACGTTGGGTACCAACGTCACCCCTGCCATTACGGGGCTTCGGAAGGCTGCCAGCATCATCAGGCCGATGCCGGCGGTGGCCACGCCGAATGCCAGCCATTGGTCGCGGAGCATGCTGTCGATCAGGTTGGTCAGAAGCACAAAGAAACCGGTCACTTCCGCGCCGGCTGAATCATCACTTGGTGGAAACTCTTCACAGCAGATCGCCTCCACCTGCTGGATGGTCCGTTGCTTTTGGGACGACGGCTGCCGTTCTGCCGAGCGAAGCATGATCCGATAGTAGTACCGGCCGGGCCGATCAGGGTCTTCGCCGTGCAAGGCTTCCACTAAAGCGGGCATCAGCAACGTCATCTTGTCGATACCCATGTTGACCAGGACGTTGCGGACACTGGAAAGGCGCACCCGGCTCAGATCTCTCGGCGAACCGGCGCTCACGGCGTCAGCGAGGCTGAGCACTTTGGTCAGCCCGAGCGAGTCTTTCCCGTCCGAACTCTCGATCACGACTTCCGTCCGCAGACGGTGTTCCAAGCGCCGAACCTTGGTGAGGTAACCCCAATCGAGGTGCTCTTCGGCGGGCAAAACGATGTCCCAGACGCCGGCGCCGCCCAGGTTCGTCTCGACGAACTCATACGATCGTACGACCGGACTGTCTGCACGAAAGTTTCGAGTGAAGTCGGTTTCCACTTCCAATCGAAACGCGCCGGCGGCCGCCAAAGCGGCCAGCACAAGCGTGGTCAATCCTATCGTCTTGGGCCACTGCCGGACTCCGCGAACCACGTGCTTCAGTCCCGCATCGAGGAGTTCTTCGCCCCAGGTCCGTTTGGGGTCGGTGTCAAAACGTCCCCAAAGAACACAAGCCGGAAGCACCGAGGCCGCGCTGACGATCACCGATATTGTCCCGATGGCCATCATGATGCCGAAGTCCCGAACAGGCCCGACCTTGGCGACCAACAGCGAGGCGAAGCCGATCGCCGTCGTCGTACAGGCCCAGAAGACAGGCGCCGCTAATAGTCGTCCCGTGTGGGAGAGGGCCTCTCGGGGCAGCAAACCGCTCAGCCGGGCTTCGCGGAAGCGGACAATCACGTGAATCACCATGGCGATCCCCACCACCGTCACAATCGCCGTGAGCATCGAACTCACCATGCTCAGCCGCAAGCCCGACCAGACCAGCGTTGCCCGGGTCAATAGCAGGGCAAACTGCACCACCACGAGCGGCACGATCATCCAGCGGAGGCTGCGAAAGCAGGCGAGGATCACCACGCCGAGCAAGATCGTCGAGGCCAAGCCCAGTCGCCGGCCGTCCTGCTCGATGTAATGGAAGCCGTCGGCCACCATCACCGGCTCGCCGGTGATCATACCGCAGCGGAGAGGCCGGACGATCGTTCGCAACCGGTTGATCGTCTGCTGGCGAGGCGGTGCCTTGGGATCCGACTGGGGGATGAGCATGCAAACCACGGCCGCGATCTTGCCATCGGCGCTGTGCATGTACCCCTCGAATAGCCTTCGCACCCGGGCGGCCACCTCGTCCTCTGGTTCGACGATCTTCCCAATCCCCAGCGGCTGATCGAGCCCGAGCGCAGCCTTCACTCCCGGCACCTCGGCCAACTTCTCCCGCACCGCGGCGAGTCGCCTCATCCCCCGACCGTCGGCGGCCAGCAGCTCTTCGTCTGCATATACGGCCACCGCGATCTCATTGCCGCCGAAAGTCCGCTTCAGTTTCTCATAGGGTTTCAAGAGCGGATCGTCCGGCGCGAACATGTTCTCGACCGAGCGGTCGAACTCGATCCGCCGAGCAGGGAAAAACGCTACCACGGCCAGTATAACCGCCGTCAACAGCAGCCAGAACCGGTGGGCAATCAACAGGTCGACAACTCGCGGCACGAACGTCTTCATGAGTCGAGCACGACGGGCAGCAGCAGATTGGCGGATGGAAACTGCGTGGGGCCAAGCCGTCAGTCTACTCTTTTCTTATTGGGCGTGCATCCCTGAAAGAGTCTTTTGGGTCAAGGGGGTCTCCTGAAGTTTTTCCGAGCTTCCGCTCGGGTGTCCCTACTAATAATTCCGTCCTTGTTTGCTGTCAAGGACTTGCGTCATTTGCCCTGCGGCCGGCGTCGGGCTAGAAAGGCCTATTTCGACGGTGAACGAGGGTGCGAAAATGGGCATATTGAGAGCGTGTGTGCTGTTTCTCAGGGCGATGCTCATTCCCAAAGCCCACCTGATCGTCGAAAATCTCGCACTGTGGCAGCAACTGGCCGTGCTCGGACAATCCGTCAAGCGGCCGAAACTGCGGCCCCGCGACCGCGTCTTCTGGGTATGGCTCTTTCGCCTCTGGCCGAACTGGCCATGGCAACCTCCGTTAAGAGCTGTTACGGGGGAGCACCAAATCTTGAACACTTGTCGCCGGGCCAGAGTCAGGTTCGTCCCCAACTCTCCCTATTCACTATTGCCCCCTGCATAGCCAATGATCGCCCCGCTCCACCCCAGCACCCCCGTTTCCCCTAGGCTTCCTGGCCTTCCGTCACGCGGTACCGCGCATTAGCTGTGCAGGGGTCAATAATGGCGACTTCACGAAGAAAACACAACGCTCGGGTGCGGACGCATGCACAGACACGCAGACCTCGCTCCGGCGTCCCGAATAACGTTCCTTTCCCGACGCAAACGCCGCAATCCCTTATCCAGCACGTAAGTCCTGTCCAGGGTGTCCGAGATTGCCGTGTCAAAATCAAAACCCCGTAAACCCGTGCCGGCAGAGGTTTTTGACAGAGCTTCTTTCGCCACGAGACCCCCGCTGGGTGGGAGTAGCACGCAAGCCGAATGATCACGGATTTCGGCGCTGTGGCCGCCCGGCTTCCGCTTATGCAACGAATCCCGAATCCGTCGCATAACACCACTGTAGCGGGTTCGCTCTCTTTCGCAATCCTATCCGGGTAGAAGTCGTACTCCCAGCCCCTCGGCAGGCGTCGCCGAACCAACGTCGGCCGGCTATCGAGAGGCTGATGGTGCAAGAAGGTTTCCTTGCCCGGTTCTTCCGGCATGGAAAACTCGCAGCCCCGACTGGGCTGCTTTCCTTCGCTTGAACCGCGGACCGGAACCGAGTACCGCCAGGCGGAACTGCGACTCACACCGTCGTCAGACGAGGGTAGCGTTGACGAAAGACGTTGCCATGTAAGGACTTGCGACATAGATGCGCCATCAAGGTATTGGCACCGTCCTCTTCCGAGAGCGAGCATGATACCTTGATTGCGTTGTCGTAGGCGAATCAGCTGGAGCGAGTTCTTCAACACGATCGAAGTTTCTCCCTTCGGCTCGTAGTTCGGGCTTCGATGTGCATCGCGACGAAGGATGCCCGGATGTGCCGTCGCCGCGGCCGAGCGAACGGAACGGCGACCTGCTGAAGTGTCCAGCACCGGCGGCATTCGATGCGTGGCACGTCGAAGGCGATCGTCACGCGTTTGCGACCCATCGGCGGCGCGAGAAAACGTCGGGTCGTCTTCCCCTTGAGGATGATCTCCGTGCTTTGACAGTTCGGGCAGCAGCCCGGCCAACGTCTCCATGTCCGACGCCAACGGCGGGCCTAGCGGTTTTGACGTGTGTGCCCCAGCTCTTGGGCAGTGGGATCTGCGGCTGCTTGTTCTTGCTGGGCATCTCGGCCTCCAAGGGACAGCTTGTCTCTGAATCCCTTGAAGATTAGCATAACTTCTGCGTGACATTGAGGTTGCGATCGGCGGCCCAAGAATCGCCGGGCCAGCGCACAAGCTGGCAGGTTCGTTCACAATACGGGTTTTGCCAAGGAGCCCGATGATCTCTGATAGGTAAAGAAAAGGCGAACTGCACGCCGCCGGAAGGCGGCGTGCAGTTCGCCTATCTCAAGTCGTGCCAGTGCGAACGTCCGTCTCGCATTTTCCTGCGGTGCGCCGCACACCATTGCTTGAGCATCCGCGAAACGCAACGGCGACTCCGCCCGACAGTAGATGTAATCTCTTCACTCCTTCGCTCCCGCCAGCCACTCTTGATCACGGGGGGAGTTGTTTGCCTTTCCTGCGTTGGGGCGGGTCGAAAAGATCGACATGCATGGACCGACTGAGACTCTCGAAGAGACAGTCCGGTGGATCGGCTCCCGACGCTAGCGGGACCAGGTTCAGCGTGAACCGCGCACGCAATACGATATGGCCGCCATCAAGCAGTCGATACGGAAAGACTCTGATCCTTGGGATCAGTCGGCGAATGAGGCGGCTGAATTCCGGAGAATCGACTGCCAATCGCTCAAAGGACTCTTGAGCAAGCTGCTTGACCTCCTCGATAGACGGGAGCTCGATCACTCGGCGTGGCGTCTGCTCCAATTCATCACGCGCAAGCTGGTTCCGCTCTTTGTTCGCTTCGAGCTGCGCCAATTCAACAAGCAGACTCGGACTGTCACCAGTTTTGCGGATGGCACCCATGATGTTGTGTAT
>JABMRB010000451.1 GCA_013202865.1 Candidatus Nealsoniibacteriota bacterium
AACGACGGGGCGATCTTCGATTTCGTGCCGACGTTGATCGAGATGGGCGTCGACATCCTCAATCCCGTGCAGACCACCGCCCGGGGCATGGACCCGGTGAAGCTCAAGCAGCAGTTCGGCGACCGTCTGGTCTTCTGGGGCGGCTCGTGCGACTGCCAAGGCACGCTCGCCTTCGGCACGCCGGAGGAGGTCGCCCGAGAGGTCGAACAGAGCATCCGCATCCTCGCCCCCGGCGGCGGTTACGTACTGGCGTCGGTCCACAACATCCAAGCCGCCGTGCCGCCAGAGAATGTGATTGCGTTGTTCGAGACGGCGTTGGGGGCGGGCACTTGAAGGCAAAAGAGGCCATTCCGTTGAAGTGACGTTGGGCTACTGGCGTCGCTTCCGGCTTTCAATCCTCTTTGCAGCCATGTCCAGCAGGTGCTCCATGCCGCGACAGTTAGGGGCAGATACGCCCCGAAACACCCGCTTTGCGTTTGCGTCGAATTCTGTGACGAGCTTCTGAGGGAGCGGCCGCCTGGTGCTCAGTTCTTCGGTAATGACCCGATTGCCAAATAAAGAAACCTGGTAGTCGATGTGTCCATCAAAACCCGACCGCAATGAGTTCAACAACACGAGGGTCTCTGCATTCTTCACAATCGCTCGAAGTTCGGCGACCGCCTTGTCGGCCTCGCCCCCACACCGCTTACCCATGGAATAGTTGTATCTGCCGCGCTTCGGTGAATCATCAAGATACTTGTCGCCAGGCCGGTCGGCAGTAATCGAGGGATGGTCAATGCCTTTGAAGATGATGCGGTCTTTCTCGAGTCGGACGGTATAGGTCTGTGGGCGATCCGCCGCCTCGCCGCCATTCTCGGGTTGGGCATGCGTATCGAGTACCGGGAAAACGAAAAAGACACTCACCAGCGCCGCTCTCATATCGAGTTCCTCCATAGAACGGTGAGCCCACTTCCGTGGTCGGTCCGTTCCGACTGCAACCGTCAGTATCCGGCATCATTTGTCTCGAATTCCGGCTTTCCGTTGCCGGCGATTCGATCGGAGGGTGCTATCCCATCGGCGTCCGGTTCGTCCCACGGATTGCACCGGGCTTCGGTGTCCAATTGCTCCGAGCCGCCAGACCCGCTGACGGCCGTGAAAAGCACACTCAGATTGGAAGGAGTCTCTCGCCCGCCCACGCTACGTCTCCTGTCTTGTTTTCAGCCAACAAGCACAATAACAACCGCGGTCCTTCTCCGCAACATATTGTACGAGCGCACCGTCCACCGGGCAAGGGTAATCTCAGGTGTCTACGCCGGTCGCCGTTAGCTGATCGCCACCAACTCGCGATCCTCTTCCAACGCGGCGCTCTTAGGACGCGCAATGCAGTGGGCCTCGACACTGCCGCACAGCTTCGCGGCCGGGTTGTCGGTTACCGCGGCGTTGCGCTCGTAGAAGGTGGGCGGCTCGTACGTCCAACCGGCGGCAACGCGATTCTCTTCGCGGCGGATCATCCAGCGGACAAACGGGCCGCCGAACATGCTGAATAGTCGAGACTTCAGGCCGAACTCGCGGTTGAGATCGCGGAGCAACTCGGTCAGCTTGGCGTACATGGCCGGGTCGCGGCGGCGGTAGTAGCGGCGGGCACCGCCGATCAGGGCCGAATACGTGGAACTCAACTCGCGGACTTCGAAGGCGACGCGGCGGCGGATTCGGTCGTCGCCGTAGTTCTTGTACCGTTGCCACCCGGTCAAGAGCGTGCGGGCGATCCTCGCAACGCTCGGGCCGTTGACCTGGAAGTCGTGGTCGAACGCTCGGACCATGAACTGGCCCGCCTGCTCGTCGTCGATGTGCGGATGCCGGTAGTTGAACTTCAACTGCCCGTGGATGTCGGCGACGTCGAACTCGCTTTCGTCCTTCATTACGCCATTCTCCGAGAGTTCGGCGTGCAGCGGCGTGCCTGGGATGGGTGTGTAGAGCATGAACTGATGGAAGTCGGTACTGTGCTTCGCGGCGTGGTCGATCGCGGCGTCGATGTTCTCGGGCGTATGGTTTTCCAGCCCGATGATCGTCGATCCGAGCACGCGGGTGCCGTGCGACTGCAATTTACGAACCAACTCGAGGGTGTCGACGCCGTTGAGCTTCGTGTATTGGCTGTCCTGCCCTTCGATACCCATCCAGACCCAAGCGATCCCCAGTTCGATGAGTTGCTCGATCGTATAGGAGCAGAGCACGCGTGCGGAACTGAAGACGAACAGCGCCCAGGACTTGTCGTGCTGCTTCATCAGCTCGAGCAACCGCAGGGCACGGCTGCGGTGCAGCAGGAAGTTCTCGTCCATCATGAAGAACGACTGGACTTTCATTTCCCGTTCGAGCCGGCACATCACATCGAACAGCTCGTCGCCGGTGTCGTAGAAATTGACAAACTTCCCCTTGCCGCCGAACATGGCCGAGGTCGAGCAGAAGTTGCACCCCAACGGGCACCCGACCGACGGGATCACCGTGGCGGCAACGTCGCCGGGCCGCTCCCTGACGCTCACGCCCGCGTTGCGCGTGCCGATGCCCGAGGTGATCAACGGATGCCTCACGGGCCGGTCTTCGTTCTCGCCGAGGAACCGCCGAAACCAGCGGACGCCCTCGCCGCG
>JABMRB010000058.1 GCA_013202865.1 Candidatus Nealsoniibacteriota bacterium
CACGGCCCAGGACTTCAACCCGGCCACCACAACGGCCATCGGGTGGGATTCCGAGTTGGAACTCGACGCTACCGGTTTCACCCAAAGCGGCAGCGAGATCGGCGTCACCCAAGCCGACGATTACCTCTTCCTGGCCAACCTCTACGAACCCGACGACGGCCCCGCCGACCGGCAGGTCTACTGGCAGCGGTGGCGGGAGAACGGGGCGACGGTCCTCGACTACGGCCAGACGGCCCGCTATTCCCGGGACGACGGGGTCCAGTCCAACGGCAACTGGTCCGGCATCATCCTGGATCTTGAAAACGGCGATTACGTGGAAGCCGTCTCCGAGCGGTTGGCCGCCGCCGACCCACTCAACGCGGTGGGCAACGGCCTGCAGGGTGTGCGGCTGTCTTCGCTGTTCACGCCCGTGGTGATGCTGACCTGGGACGACACGGACAACCCCTGGCAGTCGACCCATTGGGACAACGGCACCGAACTCGTCGACCCCGTCGGCGACGCGATCTACACCGTCAATGTCGGCCAAGTCCTGGTTCAGAACGATCCGCCGCAGGCCAAGTCGCTTACCATCGACGGCGGCGAGGTGGAGGTGCAGCCGACGTTCACGTTGGATGTCCTCTCGGCCGTCAGCGTCAACGGCGGCACGCTCGACGTCGACGGCACGCTTTTGGCCGGACCGGTCAGCGTCGCCTCCGGTGCCGCTCTGGAAGTGGCCGGCACCGCCAACACGGGCGCGGTGACCGTTGCCTCCGGCGCCATCTTGGATCTGGCAGGCACGCTCAACGCCCCGTCGCTGAATACCTCCGGCACAAACACGATCGGCGCCGCTTCGACCCTGGCCGTGACCGACGCCTTGACGGTCGGTTCCGACCTGAACATGACCGGCGCCACGCTGACAACCACCGACGCCGCCGTGACCGTGGCCGCCGGACAAACCTTGACTTACGACAAGGCACTGACTGCCGCGAGCCTTGACCTCCAGGGCATGCTCGTCCGCACCGGTACCGGTGCCGACGCCAGCGTAACCGTTAGCGACAGCCTTACGCTGGCCGGTGGCGACCTGAGCGTGACCGGCGTCGACGCACTGCTGACGACCACCAACGCCGCGGTGACCGTGGCCGCCACACGAACCTTGACCTACGACAAGCCCCTTGAAGTCGGCAGCCTGGACCTCCAAGGCACGTTGGACCTCACGACCGTCGGCAACCGCGTCGTCACCGTCAACGGCGGCACGATGGCCATCGGCAGCAATGCCACGCTGACCAACCCGCTGGAAGAGGTCGTGCTCAACGCCGGCACGCTCAACGTGCAAGGATTCAACGGCACCGCCCTCAGCGTCAACCTCGACGACAGCGGGAATGGCCCGTTTGAGGTGACCCGCGTGGCCGGCGTGGCCGAGCTGGGCAACTGGAACAACATGACCCCCGGCGGCTCCGGAGCGGCGACCGACATGATCGACAGCGCCGGCGCCGCGACCACCGCCGACGTGGCCTGGGGCGGTACGCCCACTCCGGCCACCTGGCGCACCACCCTCACGATCGACGACACTGACGCCGACGACAGCGACCGAATGATGAAGGGCTACCTCGACTACGGCGGCAACGGACAGGGCATGCAGATCACCGTGGACGTCACGGAGATCCCCTATGCCGAGTACGACCTCTACCTCTATCACGAAAGCCAGGGCGGCGACAATCGCGTGATGAAGATCTCGCTCGACGGCGGAGCCACGTTCGACCTCTTCGCCAAGGACGTGGTCGGCGACTTTCAGACCGCCGCCGACTTTGTCGAGGGCCATCACGACACGCTGGCCGGCGCCCAGGCCGGCTCGGGTGGCAATTATATCTTGCTTTCCGGGTTGACCGAGAGCACGTTGAACATCGTCACCGAGGGCGTCGGTACCGGCACGGTCCGTAGCCCCGTGCAGGGCATCCAACTCGTCGTACCCGAGGTGCTGGACATGACCGGCACGGCCATCTCCGTGACCGACGCTTCGGCCGTTAGCGGACCGGCCTCCGGCATCAACCTCGGTGGACTGTCCATGGCCGACGCCAGCGCACTGACTGTCTCCGGCGGGGTGACCTCGTTTGTCGGCACAACCGCTGCCGGATCGGTCACCTTGGAGACGCAGACGACAACCATGCCCGGGGCGATCACCGCCGTCGGGGCCACGATCATCAAGACCGGCTCGGCCGATCTGGTGCTCGATCCGGACGGCAGCGGGATGATCAACAGCACCATGTTCGACGTGCAGGCAGGCCGGCTGGTTGCCGTCCAAGACGCCACCAACCCGTTGGGCACGGCGGCCGTGACGATCGGCAACGCCGAACTGCTGTTGGGCGCTGCGGGCGCGGCGGTTACCTACGACAACGCAATCACCGCCACCGGCGCAGCCACGCTGACCGCCGACACCGCGGTTACCGTCGGCGGAGCCAACGGCCTGACGCTCGACGTCGGCAGCAGCCTGACGGTACAAGCAACCGACGGCAACACGTTCAACGTGGCCGGCAATATCCTGGCCGACGGCGATTTGAACGTGCCTGCCGATACGACGCTGAACCTCGCCGCCAACCTCGCCGGCACCGGCAACGTGGCCGTGCCCGCAGGCGCCGCAATCAACGTCACCGGCGCCGCATCGACGGTCGGCATGGGTGGCTTGGACCTCGCCGGCAGTCTGGCGCTGGACGCCGGGCTGACCGACAAGACGGTTGCCGTCAACGGCGGCACGATGACGGTGCGAGACTCGGCCACGCTGAGCAACGTGGAAACCATCGCCCTGAACGCCGGCATGCTCGACTTGCAGGCGACCGTCCTGGCGGGAACAGTTCCCGCCAATCCGGTCGTCCATTTCAAGTTTGACGACGCCACCGGGCTGGTGGCCGACAATGACGCAACCCTCGACGGCACTAACGACGGGGCCCTGACCGGCTTCCCCACCGATGATTCGCAGTGGATCACCGGCGTCGACGGGGGCGCACTGAACTTCGACGGCTCCAACGACGAGGTAGTTGTTACCGGCTACAAGGGCATCCTCGGAGGCGGGGCGAGGTCGGTGACTGCCTGGATTAAGACCACCCAGACGGATAAGGGGATCATCAGTTGGGGCAACAATACGCTCGGTGAGAAATGGACCTTCCGGACGCAGAACAGCAACGGGTTGCCCGGCACCATCCGCACGGAGGTCAACGGCGGATACGTCGTCGGCAGCACCTACCTGCTAGACGACCAGTGGCACCACGTGGCCGCCGTCCTCGACCCGGACGCCGATCCGGACGTGAACGAGGTACTGCTCTACGTGGACGGAAAGCTGGAGACGATCAGCGCCAGCGCGCCCGAGCCGATCAACACCGGCGGCACCGATCCGGCCAACGACGCCGACGTGCGGATTGGCAACGATTTCCAAGGTAGCCACGATTTCCCCGGCGGCATCGACGACGCGATTATCTACGACCGGGCACTCACCGCCCCGGAAATCGCCGCCATGTACGGCGGCGTGAGCATGAGGGACGTCTCCGCTATCAACCTGGCGGTCAACGGCGATTCGACCGTCAAGTCCGGCGCTATCGCCAACACGGGCTTCGCCGCCTTGAACGTCGCCGACGGCGTGCTCACAACCGAGGGCAAGGGCACGTTCAGCTTCGTCGGCACGACGATCGCCGACACGGCCACTGCGACCGGCTTCAGCAGCGAAACGGACGTCGACCTCGGCTCGGTCGACGGCGGCGGGGCCGCGATGACGTTCGATAAGACCGGCGCCGGCAACCTCGCAATGTCCAGCACGATCACCGGGATGCAAGCCGCGACCGTCGACGTCCAGGGCGGCGGCTTGTCGATGGCGGCCGACATGGCCGTTACGAACCTTCGCACCGCGACGGATGCCACCGTCAACACCGGCGGCAACGCCGTCACGATCAGCGATACCTTCACGTTGGGTGACGTTGACTTGGGTATCTCCGGCGCCACAATGACCGCGTCCGGCTCCAATTTGGCGACCGCAACCAACCTGATTGCCGGCGGCGGCACGCTCACGATCACGCCGAAGTACGCCACCAAGGTGCTGGTGGTCAGTGACTCGAGCGATCCGGACGTCGCAGGCGGCAGTCACAACGACGACAGCACCGTCGCACTCCTCAAGGAGATGGGATACCAGGTCGACACCATCGGCATGGGCGAAGCGTTCAACGAAGGCAACGACCCCTTCGCCGACCAGACTAAGGCGGACGCCATCGCTGCCGCCGACGTGATCCTGGTTAGCCGCCGGACCAACAGCGGCGCCTACGACAACCAGCGGATCCAGTGGAATGAAACCGCCAAGCCGCTGCTGTTGATGAGCGGCTACCTCACCCGCGGTACGGACAAGTGGGGCTGGACGTCGGCCGGTTCGGGCAACGTCGCAGACAGGACGCTGACCGACATGGTGGTCGAGGCCGGCCAGGAGGGTCACGAGTTCCTTGATGGAGTGGACGAGCCGATGTCGATGTTCGACTGGTCCACTGCCCCTAACGCGGAGGCGCCGAAG
>JABMRB010000452.1 GCA_013202865.1 Candidatus Nealsoniibacteriota bacterium
GCCTCGCTGGCTACCCTTGCCAGCCATGGTCATCTGCGTTAGGCATGTGTATACTGGATGTATATGAAGCCGGGCCGTCGAGCCGATCTCTGACGCAAACTAGCCCGGCGAATCGGCTTGGAAGGAATGGTGCCAATGGCTGACAAGAAAACCAACGAAGTCGACGCGACCGGCGGGAAGAAACGGATCCTGATAGTTGACGACGACCACGAGATTGTCGAGTCGCTGCGGATTCCGCTGGAGTCCCACGGCTACGAGATCCTCGTCGCCCGCGACGGCAACCAGGGTCTGTCGATGGCCGAGCGGGAGGACCCGGACCTGGTGATCCTCGACATGATGATGCCCAAGCGGAGCGGATTCCTGGTGCTGGAGAAGCTTCGCCGCAGCCGTCGGGTGCCGTTGCGGGTGATCATGATCACAGCCAACGAGGGCAGCCGCCACAAAGCCTACGCAGAGATGCTCGGCGTGGACGACTACATCCGCAAGCCGTTCGCCATGGACCGGCTGCTCGAAAGCGTCAAACGCTTGCTGACGTAGCGCAAGGGTGTTGCGGCTATCTTGTCGGATAAGGAGACTCTAAACATGACGATTGATCCGAACCAGTTCCGGGATATCGACCCGGGAAAACGAGTGCTGATGGGACCGGGGCCCAGCGACGTGTCGGCCCGCGTGTTGCAGGCGTTGGCCGCGCCGTGCATCGGGCATCTCGACCCCTATTTCCTCGAAGCGATGAACCAGACACAGCAACTGCTGCGATACCTGTTTCAGACCGAAAACGCCTTGACGATTCCCGTCTCCGGCACCGGCAGCGCCGGCATGGAGACCTGCTTCGTCAATCTGGTCGAGCCGGGCGACGAGGTGGTCGTCTGCGTCAACGGCGTGTTCGGCACGCGGATGGCCGACATCGTCGGACGGCTCGGCGGTCGGCTCACCCGGGTCGACGCACCATGGGGCCGGGCGATCGATCCGCAGGACGTTCGCCAGGCAATTGACGGCCGCAATCCCAAGGTGCTGGCCGTAGTCCACGCCGAGACGTCGACCGGCGTCTGCCAGCCGCTGGAAGATCTGGCCGCCGTGGCCAAGGAAGCCGGTGCGTTGCTGCTGGTCGATACCGTCACGTCGCTCGGCGGCATGGAGGTGGCCGTCGACCGGTTGGGGATCGACGCGGTCTACAGCGGCACGCAGAAGTGTCTGTCGTGTCCGCCCGGGCTGTCGCCCGTCTCGCTGAGCCCGGCCGCGCTGGAGAAACTAGAACGTCGCAAAACGCCCGTGGTCAGTTGGTATCTCGACATGGGAATGGTCGCCCAGTATTGGGGTAGCCAGCGGAAGTATCACCATACGGCTCCGATCAACATGGTCTACGCTTTACGCGAGGCCCTGCGGATGATTGCCGAAGAGGGACTCGAAGCACGCTTCGCCCGGCACCAGTTGAACCACCGCGCGCTGGTGGCCGGTGTCGAGGCGATGGGACTTGCGATGCTCGTACCCGAGCCCGAGCGGCTGCCGATGCTCAACGCCGTGTGCATCCCCGACGGGGCCGACGACGCGAAGGTCCGCGACGCCCTGTTGCGAGGCTTCGGCATCGAGATCGGCGGCGGACTGGGCGATCTGGCCGGCAAAGTGTGGCGCGTCGGTATCATGGGCGAGGCCTCGTGCCGAAGAAACGTCGTGCTCTTTCTCGCTACGTTGGAAACAATCCTCAAGACCCAAGGAGTTGCGGTCAAACCGGGCGCCACGGAAGCCGCCGCCAATGTATACGACGACGCATGATCGATCCGAGTTTGTTGCGACGATTGCAGCGGATCGTCGGTCCCGAGAACGTCTCGGCCGGCCGTGCCAACGCTGAAGTCTATTCGTACGACGCCTCGCTGGCGGTCGGCCCGCCCGATGCGATCGTCCTGCCCGGCGACACGCAACAGACCGCCGATGTGCTCCGTGCCGCGGGCGAAGCGCGCGTCCCTTGCGTTGCCCGTGGTTTCGGCACCAACCTCTCCGGCGGCAGCGTGGCGGCCGACGGCGGCTTGATCGTCGAACTGTCTCGCCTCAATCGGATCCTCGAAGTCCGTCCGGAAGGCCGCTATGCCGTGGTGCAGCCGGGTGTGACGAATCTTGAATTGCAGAACGCGCTGGCGCCGAAGGGCACGTTCTACGCGCCCGACCCGGCCAGTCAGAAGGTCTCTACGTTGGGCGGTAACGTGGGCGAGAACTCGGGCGGCCCGCATTGCCTGAAGTACGGCGTAACGACCAACCATGTGCTGGGGATGACCGTAGTTCTTGCCGGCGGCGAAGTGGTGCCCCTCGGCTCGGCTGCGCTCGATCCGCCCGGGTATGATTTGCGCGGCGTGCTCGTCGGCAGCGAGGGCACGTTGGCGATTGTCACCGAGTTGATCGTCCGCGTGCTGCCGTTGCCCGAGTCGGTCGTCACGCTGCTGGCGGTTTACGACGACGTGGCCGACGCAGCCCGATCGGTTTCGGACGTGATCGCGGCCGGGATCGTGCCGGCGACGCTGGAGATGATGGACGCGACGGTGATTCGTGCGGTCGAACAGAGCAAGCCGTGCGGCTATCCGTTGGACGCGGCGGCCGTGCTGATCGCGGAGGTAGACGGGCCGGCCGCCGATCTGGACCGGCAGGCCGGGCGGATCCGCGAGCTTTGCGAAGCGAACCGTTGCCGCGAGGTACGCCGGGCCGCCGACGCCGCCGAGCGGGACCTGCTCTGGGCCGGCCCGACGCGGGGCCTTCGGGGCGATTGCCCGGCTCGCGCCGAACTACCTGGTGGCCGACTGCACCGTGCCGCGAACCCGCTTGCCGGAGGCCCTGGACCGGGTCGCTGCAATTGCCCGTAAATATGAACTCTCACACGGCAACGTCTTCCATGCGGGCGACGGCAATCTGCATCCGCTGCTGCTGTTCGATTCCCGCGATCCGCGGCAGGTTGAGCGGGTCCACGAGGCGGGCCGGGAGATTATGGAGGCCTGCGTCGGGCTCGGCGGCACGATTAGCGGCGAACACGGCATCGGCATGGAGAAGTCGGACGCGATGCGGCTGATCTGCTCCGAAGACGACTTGCACGTGCAGCGACAGCTTCGCGAGGCGTTCGATCCGCACGCCCTGCTCAACCCGGGTAAGATCCTGCCACCGGCTCGTAGGACGGATTTTCAATCCGTCACGGAAGACGGATTAGAAATCCGTCCTACGCCCGACCCACCTCAGCGCGAATGGGCCGACGGCGGCGACTTGATCCCCACCGACGCGGCCGAGGCTTGTGCGATGGTCGCCCGCGCGGTGATCGACGACGTGGCGCTGCTTCCGCTGGGTGCCGGCACACGATCAGGTTGTGGCATCCGCTCGCAACACGCCACGACGGGCCTGCGCAGCGTCGGGCTCTGCGAGGTGGTCGAGCACGATCCGCCCAATCAGGTGATCGCGGTCGGGGCCGGCACCACGTTGGACTCGCTGCAAGAGTTGCTAGCCGAGCACGGGCAATGGTTGCCGCTGCGTCCGCCGCCCGGCGGCAACCGCACGCTCGGCGGCATCGTGGCCACCGGCGCCTGCGGCGCGGAACGGCTCCGTTACGGCGCGCCCCGCGACCTCTTGCTGGGGTTGAAGTTCGTTTCCGGCGCAGGGCGGCTGATCTCGACAGGGGGCCGCGTGGTCAAGAACGTCGCCGGCTACGATCTGACCCGGCTGCTGGTCGGTTCCGCGGGTACGCTGGGGCTGATCACCGAGTTGACGTTTCGCGTGGCGTCGTTGCCGCAGTGCTGCACGGCGGTGTCTGCGACTGGTTCGTTTCCGCAGTGTGCCGCCGCGGCCGCAAAGTTATTGCAGACGCAGCTCGAACCGAATCTCGTCGTCGGCGCGCCGGATCGACCGGATCTGACGGCCGGCGACGACGACACATGGCGACTGACGGTGGCGTTCGAGGGCTTTGCTGAGACGGTGCAATATCAACTCGAACATTGCGAGACGCTACTGAACGAGGCCGACTTGAACGTCGAGGACCGCAACGACTACGCCGTCCGCCGGGGACCGTGTGCCGAGTGGTTCGACGTGCTGGAGCAGTCGCCGTTGCTCGTGCAGGTCGATCTGCCGCCGGATCGCGTCGCCGGGTTCGCGTCGGCTTGTGGCGACTTGCTGTACGGAGCGGGCGTGACGGTCGATTTCGGCTGCGGGCGGATCCGTGCCGCCATGGCCGACGTACCGGACGCGGCATGGGACCGGATCGGTCAGGAAGCCACTGCGGCCGGCGGTCATGCCACGGCGGAAAAGGCGACCGAGGAGTTTGCCCGTCGGCACGACGTCTTCGGACCGCCGCGGCCCGACTGGCCGTTGATGCACAGGATCAAGTGGGCGCTGGACCCGCACCACGTTTTTGCCCCGGGGCGTTTACCCGGCGGAGCGTAAATGGACATCGAAAACCAGTACGACGAGATTGCCCGATGCAATCGGTGCGGGTTCTGTCAGGTTGCGTGTCCGGTGTTCCGCGCCACGGGTCACGAGGCGGGCGTTGCCCGGGGGCGGATCGCGCTGCTGCGCGCATTGATCGAGAAGCGGGTCGAGTGGGACCGGCAACTCGAAGAGCCGCTGTTCGCGTGCCTGCTTTGCGGGGCGTGTACGGCCAACTGCTTTCCCGCGGTCGCCACGGCCGATCTGGTGCTCGACGCTCGATCGGAGTATCTCGAACGGGTCGGGCGAAACCGGCTCCACCGGCTGTTGTTCAAGCATCTGCTGCCCCATCCGCGGCGGTTGCGCCTGGCTGCCCGCGCCGCGGCACTCGGTAAGCGAAGCGGCCTGTCACGCGTGGCTGCCGCACTCGGGCTGCTGCGGATCTTCGGCCGCGACTTCCCCCGGGCAGAGCAGATCGTCGACCGGTTCCCCGAACAAGCCTTTCGCGAGCAAGTCAAGCCGGGCACGATCGAGGGCAAAGGGACGCTCCGCATCGGCTACTTCGTCGGGTGTGGCACCGACCTGCTGTTTCCCGACGTCGCACGGTCGACGCTCGCGCTGCTGTGCGAACTCGGCAGCACGGTCGAGGTGTTGGACAACTGCTGTTGCGGTCTGCCGCCGCTGACGTACGGCGACCGGGCCGCCGCCCGCGATCTGGCTGCAAAGAACTTGCCGTTGGTGGCCGGCGACCGGTTCGACGCGATCGTCACCGACTGCTCGAGTTGTGCGGCCTTCCTGAAGAAATACCCGACGCTCTTCGAGCCGTCCGATCCGCTCCACAAGCCGGCCCAAGCCTGCGCCGAGCGGGTCTGCGATCTGTCCCAACTGCTAACCTCCGCCGGCGGCACGCTGCCGGGTGGCGGTTTGCCCGCCGATTGGCGCGAGAAACCGATCGTCACGTATCACGATCCGTGCCACGCCTCGCGAGGCCAAGGCCTGGTGGAAGAGCCGCGCGAGATTCTCCGTTCGATCCCGGGGCTTGAATACCGCGAGCTACCCGAGGCCGACTGGTGTTGCGGCGGGGCCGGTTCCTACGCGGTGGCCCACTACGACCTGTCGCAGCAGGTGCTGCAGCGCAAGATCGACAACGTCCAACGCTCCGGCGCTGAGGTGCTGGTCACCTCCTGCCCGGCGTGCATCGTGCAACTCTCTCACGGCATCCGCAAGCGCGGGCTGGCGGTGCGGGTGTGTCATCTGAGCGAACTGACGAATCGGCAGGAATGATTGCACGGTTTCTGCCGATTCTACCAGTGCGCGTCACGTTTTTCTCGGTCGCGCGGCCGCTACTTCTTTTTTTTCAGTGCAATCGTCGCGTGGCCCGTACGGTGTGGTACGTTTGGTTATAGCGGCCGGCGACACGGTGGGGCACAGTGGGGGCAAAGTCGGCTAGAACGGCTGTATCCCGATGACGTGGAACGCATGGCAACGGACGAGCAGAATGCGTCAGTTGAGTTGGCACCGGACAGTGTGCTTCCGGTAGCGGTGAGCAGTCTGCGCGCGTCTCAGTTGAATTTCGACCTCTATGTTCGGCCCGAGATCTGCGAACCGCCCAAATTATACCGCGAGAAGTCCTTTCCGTTGGAGGCTGCCGACCTCAAACGGCTGCGGGAGCGGGGCGTGGAGACGCTCTTCGTAGCGAACTCCGACTACGCGGCCTATCGGACCCACGTTCTCGACGGTTTGGCCGACGATTCGAGCCTCGAGCCGACCGAGCGATACAACATCGTCCGCGAGGTGTATCGCGAGGCATTCGACACGGCCTTTCAGGGCGAAAGTCTGGACCCCATGTTACAGTTCACCGGGGAGTTCAGCAAAGACCTGGCAGACACCATCTGCGAGAACGACATCGTCATGTCCGACCTGCATTCGCTGATGGAACACGATTCGGGCACCTACACCCATTGTGCCAACGTGTCGACGTATTCTCTCGCGCTGGCCAAAGCCATGGGGCTGGCCGACTTGGCCCAGTTGCAGGCAGTCGCCACCGGAGCGATCCTGCATGACATCGGCAAGCGGGCCGTCCAGTTGAGCACGCTGAACAAGCCCGGGCGACTCAGCCCCGAGCAGCGCGCAGAGATCGAGCGCCATCCGTTGATCGGTTTTCGCGATCTCGTTCTGCGCGAAGAGGCTTCCTGGGCGCCGTTGATGATGGTCTACCAGCATCACGAGCGAATTGACGGAAAGGGGTATCCGGTAGGGGTACCGGGCAAGGAAATCCACGACTGGGCCAAGATATGCTCGGTTGCCGACGTCTTCCACGCCTTGACTTCTGAGCGACCTTATCGCACGCCCATGTTGGCCGAGGAAGCATTGCAGTTTCTCGAAAAGCAGGCAGACGCTATGTTCGACCCGGAGACGGTGAGATGCTGGACAATGACTTTGAGGAACTAGCTCGCAACCTGGCCAAGAAGTTCGATTGCAAGATCAAGCTTCCGGAGTCGTGGGCAGACTACTTTCAAGTGACCGGGACACTGACCGGCGGTCCGGGCGACCGGCGCCAGTTTACCCGCGTTCAGTTTCGCGCGCCCGCCGTGCTGGAGTATTCGCAGACCATCCCGATCCTGCCGCGCGCGCGAGGGCAGTACTTGGTCTACCTGAAAGACTATTCGCGCGCCGGGATCGCGCTGATTCACCACGAACAGCTCTATCCCCGGGAGCAGATGCGGTTGATGATCCCCCCGAACAAGGACGTCGCGATAAACGGATGCCGAGATGGGCTCATCGAGGTCGCCCGCTGTACTCGAATTCAAGACTGTTGCTTTCAGATCGGTGCCAGTTTCATCGAGGGGTAGTAGGTCAGGGCTTGCCCTGACGCATCTCGACTCGCACCATTCTCGGCCCGCGGACGGGTTCGGGAAATCGTCAGGGCGAGCCCTGACCTACTCTATGTCGGGCAACTCGGCGATGGCGGCGTCGATTTTTTCCTGGGAATGGGCGTGGTCTTCCAACTCGCCGGCGAGGAACTTGTCGTAGGCGCCGAGGTCGCACAGGCCGTGGCCGCTGAAGTTGAAGCAGATGCACTTCTCTTCGCCCGTCTCCTTGCACTTGAGCGCTTCGACGATCACGGCGCGGATCGCGTGCGCGGTCTCCGGGGCGGGAATGATGCCCTCGGTGGCGGCGAAGAGTTGGGCCGCCTCGAAACACTCGATCTGGTGATAAACGGCCGCCTCGATCAGGCCCAGGTCGATCCCCAGGCTGACCATCGGCGCCATGCCGTGATAACGCAGCCCGCCGGCATGGATCCCCGGCGGCACGAAACTGTGGCCGAGCGTGTACATCTTGATCAGCGGCGTGAGCATCGTCGTGTCGCCGAAGTCGTAGCGATACTGGCCGCGGCTCATCGTGGGGCAGGAATGCGGCTCGACGGCAACGAAACGGATCTCCTTGCCGGCGATCTTGTGCCGCAGGAAGGGGAACGCCAGCCCGGCAAAGTTGCTCCCGCCGCCGCAGCAACCGATCACCACGTCGGGGAAGTCCCCGATCAGCTCGAACTGCTTCTCCGTCTCCAGGCCGATGATCGACTGGTGCAATAACACATGGTTGAGCAC
>JABMRB010000453.1 GCA_013202865.1 Candidatus Nealsoniibacteriota bacterium
ACTATCCACTATCCACTATCTTCCCCGATGATCCACCCCGAAGTCAATTGCGTGCTGGTAACACCCGAGCAGACCGTCTGCGACGTGCCGGCGGAGTTTGTGGCGTTGCCGTTGTTCGACGGCGAACTGGGTATTGCCCCTGGCCGCACGCCGCTGATCGGCCGACTCGGCTGCGGGGAGTTGCGGATCGTCTCTCACGAAGGGACCGAGCGATACTACGTCGAGGGCGGTTTCGTCGAAGTGACCGGCGCGGTGGTCAACGTGCTGACCTCCCGAGCGATCCCGGCCGAGGATATCGACGTGGCGGTAGCCGAGGAGCAACTCGCCACGGCCCGATCGCTGCCTGCCTCCACGCCCGAGGCCCAGGAAGCCCGCACCCGCGCCGTCGAAGTAGCGCGTGCCCAACTCCGCGTTGCCCGGCGAGCGAAGTAGCGGTTCGCAGCGCACGCAAATCGCTGTCTCGTGCGGGGACATCGTTTTCCAGACGCGGAAAGTTCTTACCGGATGGAATCAGGAGGCCAGTTGTTCCACGTAGTCTTCACGTCGCGTCCAAGAGACATACTCTATTCCGTATTGCGAGAAGGCACTTAGTACGTCTGTGTTTGGCTCGCCTTCGCTATCGTTGAGAATAGCATAGGCTTTGGAGTTTGGCGGTCGAACGCCCTTCGTGTCATCCCACGAAAAGATCATCGACTCGGCCTTCGCCCGGTCTGGCTTGTTCATCACACGTAGAATACGCTCCGGTTGTGTCTTCGACGAAGGAATCACAAAATCGTACTTGTGCAGAAATCCGCTACGCCCAGTGAACTCAACGTTTGGCGAGTATCTCACTTCTCGCTCGGCAAGGAAACGTTCTACGTCTTCAAAGAAAAACTGAGTGACCCGCTGTCTGGCCGTCATAAACATATCGTTGACTGCCAACATGGCCTGCACCAAGGCGTGCTTCCTTTTCGGAAAGTCGCGTTCATCGCTTTCCACGAACAACTCTCCGTTTTCCTCCCGAACGCCAAATCCATTCAGAACCGTGTTGAGCAGTTCCCGGCGACGTTGTGTATCCAGGGGACAACCAGAGCTCTCGAGATCACCTATGATGTAGCCGTCGTCTGTAAGGCGGAGTTGATCTCCTTGCCGCACGACGTATATTTGCAGCCGGTCGTTATGACGATCCAAGAATGGGGTCGTGATCTCACAAATGCCATCGACATCAGCAACCGTGATCTTGTCGCGCACCCAAGCAAGATAGGCATCCACCAGACCGTTGCAGTCAGTAGCCATCACTCAACTCCACGTTGGATGCTGGGGCACTCTTGAACGTTACAGTACTTCATGAAGTCCCGCAAGGTACACACCAGGTCGCTCGTGTCTGTGAACTCCGCGGGCACCGGTACTGCCCACTTGTCGCCGTAGCCCTCGCGATAGACGTGCAGGTGGGGTGACGGCATCTCTTCGCCATCGGGATTCTGGTGCGGTGGTCCGTCCACATCGAGTCGCAGCAAGATGTCAACGACTGCTTCCCTTCCACGGCACGCTCGGAAATGGGTGGAAGGTACAGCCGATCGATCCAAGCTACACTCCCATCAAGAACTAACCTGAACATCCATTCTCACGATCTTTGCATGCGAGTCAATAGCCAACCTCGAAGAGTTGGCCACGCTATCCACACAGGTCTCAGGTGGTCTGCGCGGCCAATTGCTTGGCTTCGGACAGTCGATCGGAGGTGGTCCGCGAGCAAGTGAAACTTGGCAGCATGAGCACGCAATGGGAATCTAGGCAATCCAGGTCGTTATCGCACCCGGTAATTCTTGGGTAAACAACAAACCTATTACATCCACCCCGCCGACGGCCCCGATCGCCCTCGCCGACGCTTCTGACAGCGATAATGTGGGCCATTCTCCGGAAAACTGGAGGTTTTGGCAGTGACACGGTAAGACGTCACCGTTAGAATCCGCCTCAGAATACGGCTCGTCTTATCCCTTCGAAGACCCGTCGAACCGTGGTCGGCCTTTCGTGCCGGCTTGCGAGAACCGAAGATTCATGGTATCGGATAGCCTGTAATCGGAGGAGGTCCACTCGGCACTGTGGCCGGGGCGGACCGGACGATTACCCGTCAGCAAAGGCACGGACTTGGCTTCAAACTTGGACACCCGAGAGGCCGGCAGGACGCGGGCCGACGACCATTTTCCCGTTTCCCATACCGGCGTCGGGCCCCCGCGGCGTGCGCCCGATGGTCGCCGCCCCTTGCGGATCGACTCGGCCCACGAACCGTTAACGGGCTTGCCCCGGTTTCCCGAGCGACTTTCTTGCGAGGAGTTCTGCTGCGCGGCCTACTCGGTGATGGCCTATTCCCGCCGGATGGAGCAGCGGCTGCTGGAGCTATTCCGCAAAGGATACGTCAAGGGGACCGTAACCAGCAGTGCAGGCAACGAGGCGACCGCCGTGGGCATGGCGATGCCGTTTCGGCCGGGCCGCGACGTCGTCTCGCTGCTACACCGCGACTTCGCCTCCCACCTGCTCTGGGGTGCAACGCCGCGGGACCTGGTCTGCCAGTATCTAGCCAACGCCGACAGCCCCACCCACGCACGCGAAGGAAACGTCCATCACGGCGACGCGGCACAGCGGCGGTTCCCGATGATCTCGCACCTGGGCAAAATGCTCAGTCTGGTCGTCGGCGGGACATGGGCCGCTCGCAACAACGGCGAGGACGTCTTCGGACTGACGGTCGTCGGCGACGGCGGCAGCAGCACGGGTGAGTTCCACGAGTCGCTCAACGTTGCTTCGGTACACAACGTGCCCGTGATCTTCCTCGTACAGAACAACCACTATTCCTTCTCCACGCCGACCGCCGACCAGTACAAGTGCAAACATCTATCGGACCGCGCCGCCGGCTACGGTATCTCGGGCCGAACGATCGACGGCCTCGACCCCTGGACCGTCTACACGGCCGTGTGCGACGCGCTCGATGCGATGCACGACGATCCGGCGCCGGTGCTCATCGAGTGCATGACGCTACGATTGCAGGGTCACGCCGCCTACGACAAAGCAGACTACATCCCCCCCGACTTATTACGGCAGTGGCAGCAACGCGACCCGGTATCCGTCACCCGGCAGCGGCTCCGCGACGAGTTCGACGTTGCCGAGC
This sequence comes from Candidatus Nealsoniibacteriota bacterium, assembly GCA_013202865.1. Classification (GTDB taxonomy): domain Bacteria; phylum Planctomycetota; class Planctomycetia; order Pirellulales; family Thermoguttaceae; genus JABMRB01. Next base: position 3,140 of record JABMRB010000453.1, read on the forward strand.
GTGAGCTGATCGAGGTGGAGGACGCGATCGACGACCAGATCAACCGCATCGTGACCGAGAGCCTGAAGGTCGCCCGGCCCAAGGCCGAGACGCACGGCTGGAGCGTTTACGCCGATTCGTCGCCGGCGGCCGTCAAGCCCGTAAAGATCGCCCGGGCGAAGAACGGCGACGCGGTGAATCGGGCGCTGGACTTCATTCTGGCCAACAATCCGGAGTCGCTGCTTCTCGGGCTCGACGTGGGTACGTACGGCTCGGCGTTCAAGACGTGCAAGGGCCTGCTGGAGTGTTACGGGCGCGATCGGGTGATCGACATGCCGATCTGCGAGCCGGCTACGATCGGTTTCGCGTTGGGCGCCTCACAGACCGCAAAGCGGCCGATCGTCGAATTCCAGTTCGCCGATTTTTCGACCGAGGCCGTCACGCAATTGGGGCTCAACGCGGGAACGTGGTACTTTCGCACGGGCGAGCCGGCCCCGCTCCTGCTGCGGCTGCCTTGCGGCGGCGGATTGACGATGGGTGGATTCCACTCGGGCGAGTTCGAGGGCCTCTGGAGCCGGTTCCCCGGCTTGAAACTGCTCTATCCGGCCACGCCGCAGGAGACGTTCGAGGCCTTGCTCGCAGGGTTCTACGACAACAACCCTTGCCTGATATTCGAGCACAAGTTGCTCTACTGGAGTACGGCCGGGCCGATCGACTTCGACGGCAATCTCGACGCCGTCTGGCGACCGCGGCGTTACACCGAGGGCTCGGACCTCACACTGGTGGCCGTCGGCGCGATGGTCCACGAAGCGATCACCGCGGCGGCCGAGTCCGACCGATCGATCGAGGTCTGGAATCCGTTCGTATTGCAGCCGCTGCAATTGGCGCCGATCATCGCCTCGGTGATGAAGACGGGCCGATTGATGGTGGTCCAGGAATGCGGGGCCACGCAGGGGCTCGGCGATACGATCATTTCGTCGATCGTCCGCGCTCGCGGCGACGTCTTGCGGTGTTTGCCGAAATTGGTCGCCGCACCCGACGTGCCCGTACCTTTCGCTCCCGAGTTGGAGACACACTACCGGCCTAGTGCCGAAAAGATTTTGGCAGCCGTGACCGACATGTTCAGGGAGACTGGATGAGCGCCGGACTATTCAGGATGCCGCTTCACCTGCCCGCTCAGGGCGCCGCCGAGATCGAGGCCACGATCATCGAGTGGAGCGTGGGCGAGGGCGACCGCTTCGCCAAGGGCCAGATGCTCGCGCAGGTCGACAGCGCGAAGTCGGTCTTCGACTTCGAGGCCCCTTGCGACGGGATGGTCATCCGGCTGTTCCACCTCGAAGGCGAGACGGTCCTGCTAAGCGACCCGGTGATGGAGATCGAGACGTCCGATCCGGAGATGAAGAACTGGATCCCGCCGGCCGCCGCCAGTGAAGCATTGCCCTTGGAGCCGCTCGCTTCGATCGCGCGCCCGGCCCCGCAGCCGAACACGGGCGTCGTGATCTCCGGCATCGGGACCTATCTACCCAAGCGGATCGTGAGCAACGCCGAGTTGGTCGAGTGCTATCCGGACATCACCGAGCAATACGTCTACCAAGTAACGGGCATCCGCCAGCGGCACTGGGCCGCCCACGACGAGAAGCCTTCCAGCATGGCCTTCAAGGCGTCGCTCGAGGCAATCCGCGCGTCGGCCATCGGCACCAAAGACATCGACGCGATCATCCTCGCCACCACCACACCCGACGTCGCGATGCCGTCGACCGCCTGTATCTTGCAGGACCGCTTGAGCCTCGGCCCGATCCCGGCGTTCGACATCAACGCGGCCTGTTCCGGCTGGCTCTACGCGGTCGCGATGGCCCGGGGCATGATCTGCTCGGGCTTGGCGAAGCACGTGCTGACCGTGGGCGTGGACATGCAATCGCGGCTATTGGACCGCGACGACCGCAGCGCCTATTTCATCTTCGGCGACGGCGCCGGCGCCGCGATTATCTCGGCCGGCACCGAGGGACATCGCATTCGGGAGGTGATCGTCCGGGCCGACCCGCGGGGTCTGCACCATGCGCGGCGCGAGAACCCCGGCTACTTCATCACCAACGGCCAACCGGACATCGATCCCTGGATTCGGCTCGACGGCCCGGCGCTGTTCCGCCTGGCAACCGACAACTTCACAACGATCATCCGCGACGCGGTCGCCCGGAGCGGCTGGACCGCCGAGCAGACCCGTTGGGTGATCCCGCACCAGGCCAACGGCCGCATTCTCAAGGCGGCCGCCAAACGGAGCGGCCTTTCGTTCGACCGCTTCTTCCTCAACGTCGATCACGTCGGCAACACGTCCAGTGCAAGCATCCCGCTGGCGCTGGTCGAGGCCGAAAAGCAGATCGAGGCGGACGACAAAGTGATCCTCTGCTCGGTCGGCGCCGGATTGACCGCCGCGGCGGTATCGGTGGAGTGGTAGCGGGGCACCCGGTCGATGCGTGGCTGGCGTCGAGGAGGTTCGTAGTGACCCGATTCATCGGGTTCTGGGGGCGGGGGGCGTTTTCAGAACATGCGGTGGCAAGGGGTTACGAATTGCTTCCAGGATTTTCAGGGGCAAGGGGAAACAATTCCGATGGCCCGATCTGGCCCATCGTACGATAACTCTCAGGCGTCGGCGGATTGTCTATTCGGTTGTCAAAGATCGATACGTGTACTAACGTATCAGATCGATGCAGCGTTTTCCAGCCGTATTTTCGGGCCACACCCCTCTCGCTGGATGCCACTGCTGGCTTGTCCCGCAGTGCCATCCGCCGCTGCCGCGAGTCTTAGTCCGTGATCCCGACCTCCATCACTGCGAACTACCTATTCTGCCAATATCGGTTCGTGTCCCCGGATCACCCGGATCATCCCTGTGATGGTTCGTGCCTTCTTGGTTGTTGCAATGCCGGGGCCACCCCGGGGGCTGGGGACTCGGGGTTGGGGGCTCGGGTGGCAGCGATGATTTTGCGC
>JABMRB010000059.1 GCA_013202865.1 Candidatus Nealsoniibacteriota bacterium
GTATCATACGGGTGGGAATCGGGCTCCTGGCGAACTCGTGTCCGCAAGGGGTTGTGCGCGAGTGTTCATCGCATCAAACCTTGAGCCCCTTCCGTCAATGCTAGCCCTGCCCAGGTAGTCGCTTCCCCGGGCGGGGCTTTTTGTGCGCGGAGGTCCTTGACGACCATCGATACGACCGGTAGAATGGTAGCAGCTTCGACGGACCATCGGGCGGCAAGGAAGCGACCTCTTTGGCCACTCTGGCCCCCGCCTGTCGAAGCAGAGGCACGTGGTTCCTCCAGAACTTCCGCACGAGGCGGACGGGCTTATGAATGTCATCAACTTTCCCGAGAAGCAAAGATTGATATGGGCAAGCGGTGTTACAAACTCCACCGCACGCGAGGACAAGGTGAAACAGCGACTCCCGAGAGGAGTTTTCCCGGCAACGGCCAGGTGTTTGATCCTGGAACAACCCATACGCCCGGGTCGCCCGCATGTTTACCGAACAAACGCTGGTATAAGCCGCCGTCGAGTCGCGACCGATGGCACGTCCACGCCGAATTGCTGCGAATTTCGGGTCGCCGGAGTCTGACGGACCTATTTTCGTTGGGAATCACCTGAATCACATCCGAACGCTAAGGGCCTTACAGCCTAAATGCGAAGGGAATGGGGCGCGCGCAGACCAGCGTGCTGAGACATCGAACAACCCGCCGCGCAGGAACGGGGGCAGTCTGCGTAATCTCGGCAATCTCTCGTCAGTCGATTCGCGTTCGACAAGCTGATTCTCACCCGCGACCCCGACGAGAACCCCACCTCCCACTCGTGCGTGGCTCGCCTGTGCGTGCCTGGACGGATCAGCACTCGGTGGGCGTCTGGACAGTGCAACGCCCGTATGAGCCTCCTGGGGACGATGAGAGGTGGTGGGTAGCCCGTGGCGTTATGGGCGCCGCCGGGCTACCGTGCATCCTGGCTGCGGGCTAGAAGGCTGCGGTCAAACGTTGGTTGCGACCATCGTAGATCAGGAGAGCCTTTGCTAGGACGTCCCGCCCAATAAGTACGCCAAACCCTTGGTGCAGAAGCTCTGTCTCTATGACCGGAAGGACCAAGTCTGCCACGTGAATATGCTGGTCTTCCATCAAGATGAGAATCGCGACGTCAAACTGGTTAACTTGTTCGGGCGTCCCCTTTGTTGAAGGGGTGTGCATGGATACCATGCCCGTCGGAGTTAAACCGAGCTGCTTAATAATCGATGTGTCAACCGCCGTGCCGCTTGCTCCGGTATCGACCATCCCCCTGGTGACGACGGGCGGTGGAACATCTTCCTTAGCCGCCTCCATCACGCGCGATCGAGGACCGCTCACGGCCAGGGCGATCTGGAAGAAGGCTCCCTCTGGCGAAATCGACGCGGTTACGAAGGGCATGAGGTGAGGTCGCGGGAAAAGAAGTGGATTTGCTCAATGCCGCGGATCTGCTTGACGAGAAATGGCTGTAACCCGGCTTTCGTGTAGCCAGCCTGCAAGGCGTCTTCGTAGGTATCCCAGACGCCCACGAACTCAGAGCCGCAGAACAAAGCAAACTTGCCCTCATGTTCGGCAACAAGTTCGTCCCGGCGCTCTTTGTAGGCGTCCAGTTCGGTTTGTAGAGGGTGTGCAGGAGTCATGGTTTTCGCCCAGTCGGTTAATGTGGGCCCAACAACGTCCCCACTCCATTATACATCGGAAGGAAAGGCATCGGCCTTCAGCCGCAGTAATCCATTGTACCAACCCGCGAGCCCTTGTCGAGCAATCCGGGTGATCGCCCAGGTATCGGGCAGGCAACCTCGACGCAATCCGCCGCAAACCCTTATAGGGTCTCGATTTACGCGCCGCCCCAAACCACCAAACAGCGGATTCGGCCCCGGAAACCCGGGTTCTGGGTAGCCATTCCGGGGGGAAATCTCTGGGATCCTGGACATTTACCCCCAGCGGCGGGGCAAACCGCGGCGGGGAGGATGTTACCAATTGGTAACATTTGCAGGTACCGGGGCTGCAATCTTCGGCTTGGCAGCGGCCGCGGCACGGGACAACCGGGAGGACAATCCAGGGGGTGAAATCGGACTTGTCCGAATTCAGCGCTCCCTCAGATACTCCTCGCCCACCTCGAACTCCAGCGAGTCGAGTTCCTCCAGCAGTTTGCCCTCCCGTGTCGCTGGATCGCCGCCCTTCACCACCCGGCCGGCTCGGATGTCTTCGAGTTCAGCGTCGATCGTGTGCCAGCGTCGTTGGATTTCTGCGCGGCGATTGTCGTCAATCATCGGCGGCTTGCCCCTTGTTGACGGCGTCAACGTTGGCTCACTTCACTTTCCCTTTTAGCCGAAGCTGCATCTGTATGCGAGCTTCTTCAAGCCGAAGTCGAAAGGTATCCTCGACGGATTGATCGAAGAAGATTGGCTTGATTCGCCTGTTGAGGGCACGATAGGCGCGAAGCGCTGCTTCAACTGGCTCGAAATCGAAGTGCTCTTTCGCAATGCGTTTTGCCTCCATCTTCTTATGCACTCGTTTCTCGTCGGCCAGCGGCTTGTCGGTTGGGAATATAGCAATTGGAACAAAGCTGCCAGGAACACCCGTGGAATTGAGTCGCTTTATTCGGTCTTCGACAGTCTTAGTTGTGCGCCCAACCTTGACCCCGGTCTGGTTGGGATTAGATACCACATACACTATGCCAGCGATCGGTCGGATATGGAAAGGGGCTTCGTTGCACGCTGGGCAGTCTGCCATGATTTCCCCATTGTGAATGATTACGGTGATAGCTTCCGCGCAGTGGTGGCAAACCCCATTGAATTCGTATAGCACTGACGTGTTCTCCTTATAGGATATAGGCTCTCCGCGACCTTCGCCGCCACCCGCCGGCGTCGGCCAGGTTGTCGTGACGGTGCTCAGAGCGTACCACAACCGAACGGTCACACCCACCAAACCGCCGCCTCCACTCACTTCCGCCGTCTCCACCACCCCAACGCAACCAGTCCACCCATGGCCAGCAGGACGAGAGTGGAGGGCTCGGGGACAACGCGCACTGTCCCCGCCACCAAAGTCGTGCCTATCCCTTCCCAGGAACTGTCACCCACAGACGTCGAAAGGGTGACGTCCCAAACACCTTCGGCGTCCGCGCTGGCGACAATCGGGAAGCCGGATAGTTCTCCAGAGAAGACCAGCGACTCAGGAGGCATGGCGGAGTCTCGCGTAGAACCGTTCATCGCCAAAGAAAACGTGCCATCGGTGTCCCAGGCTGCAAAGGTTCCCGAGCCCAACCACGGGTCTCCGAGTTGAACCACATCCACCGGCGGTGCCGACGTAAACACCAAGGCCCCAGTGTTGCCTTCTCGCGGGACAATCTCCAGCATGCACATGACGCCGGACGTGAATTCTTCGTCGACATGCCCGGACACGACCAACACGTCGACAGCGTCGGGAGCCATGCTCATGCTGCCGATGGACAACTCGGCGGCCTGAGCGATGCCCCCTGTGGCGAGCATTATCGTCAGCAAGATCACTTGAGCAAAACAACGGTTCTTCATAACGGTTTCTCCCTATTCAGGTGAAGACGGAGTATCTCCGTCGGCAACCAAGCACGACCAATCCCGCCACCCCACCCAACCGCATCACGATCGTGCCCGGCTCCGCCGTCGCGCCCACGTCAGGCTCAGCATGATCCCCAGTCCTATCAGGCTCACTACGGTGGTTGGTGCGGGAACGGGTTCGGTGGCTGTGCCGGCATAGAATTCCCCGAAGAACTCGTTTTCAATACCACCCACGGTCTCGCGGATTTCCACTCGATCAAAGGCTTCACTGGGGTCAGTCGCCCATACGCCGACAAATTGAGCCGAGTCGTTTGGTCTTTCAAAGGTGAAGCTGCCCACGATCGTCGTGTCGTTCATTAGCGTGACCGAGAAAGTAGACTCGACAAACGCCGCAGCAACATTCTTGTCGAATTGGGGTTCGACGAAATCGAAGCCGAACGAATGCATGGGCCCCACGCTAAGGCCGATGTTGATGTCGGCACTCTCAAGACCGCTTATCGCGAGATCGTTTCCGGCGAGACGTTCCGTCCAGTCGGATATTATGAATCGCGTGCTTTGGCCGTTGACGAGGTCGAATGAAAGGTCGCCGTTTGTAAATCCGGCGCCCACGTCGAAAAAGGAGTAACCGGTTGTCGAGATGTTCGTTACAGCGACCGCGCCTGTTTGCGAGAGAAAGTCTGACCTGCTGTTGAAGACAACGAGCGAGTCTGCCCACGCCTCCCCCACACAACAGAACACCACCACTGCCAGCAATACAAATCGTCTCATAGCTTGCTCTCCTTGGATAACGTTCTACTTTGTCAGTCGTTTCCGATAACACGCGAAGCCGAGCAGCCCGCCCAGCAGCATCACCAGCGTACCCGGCTCGGGAA
>JABMRB010000454.1 GCA_013202865.1 Candidatus Nealsoniibacteriota bacterium
CTGGGGCTTCGCTGCGCTCAGCCACCAGCCACCCAGCCACCAGCCACGCCAGGGGCGTCCGCCGACGGCGAGGCCTTCGTCCGATCGGTCGCCGGGCGTTGCTGCGGCAGGTCGATGAACTTTCGCCGATCAAACGGGCATTGCTCGAACGGCATCTGCTGCACAACGGCCGCAAGCGCCGCCGCCGAACGACAATCTCGCGCCGCAAACCCGATCAGCCGCTGCTGCTCTCCTTCGCCGAAGGGCGGCTCTGGTTCTTCGACCAACTTAACCCGGGCCATCCGTTCTACAACTTGCCGGTGGCGGCCAGACTGACCGGCCCGCTCGACGAGACGGCCTTGCGGTGGAGCCTGCGGACCTTGGCCGCCCGGCACGAAACGCTCCGGACCACCTTCCCGACGGTCAACGGAGAACCGATCCGCAAGATCGCGTCCGAAGTCCACTTGCCGATCTCCCGTGTCGACCTGCGACAGGTACCCGACCGGCAACGCGACGACCAGTTGCAGCGGTTGATGCGCGAGGAGGCCCGACGCCCGTTCGATCTGGCCGGCGGCCCGTTGCTGCGATGCGTGCTACTGCGCACCGGCGACAACGAGCACGTCGTGCTGTTGGTCATGCACCATATCGTCTCCGACGGCTGGTCGATGGGCGTGATGTTGCGGGAGTTGGCCGTGTTGTACAACGCCGCGGTGCTCGGCGACCTGTCGCCGTTGCCGCCGCTGGAGATCCAGTACGCCGACTTCGCCGCCTGGCAACGCAAGCGGTTCTCGGACAAATGGCTCGCCCGGCAATTCGACTACTGGGGGGACCGGCTGAAGAATGCATCGCCGCTGGAGTTGCCGACCGATCGGCCCCGGCCGGCGGTGCCGTCGTTCGAGGGTGCGACCCGTCCGTTTCGCTGTGCGGACGACCTCTCGGCCCGTATCCGGCAGCTTGCCCGGCAGGAGGGCACCACGCCGTTCGTGGTCCTGCTGACCGCGATGAACGTACTGCTGAGCCGCTATTGCCGGCAGACCGACGTGACCGTCGGCACGGCCGCAGCCAACCGCACGCTGCCGCAAATGGAGGGTCTCATCGGGTTCTTTGTCAACACGCTCGTGCTGCGGACCGACCTGTCGGGCGACCCGACGTTCCGCGAGGCGATCGGCCGGGTCCACGAGACGATGATCGCCGCTCATGCCCATCAGGAACTGCCGCTGGAGAAACTCGTCGAGCAGCTCCGCGGGCAACGCGACGGTACGTCTTCGCCGCTGTTCGCTGTCTCGCTCGTCCTGCAAAACGCGCCGCTGGAGTTGCCCACCGGTTCCGAGTTGCAGATCGAACCGGTACACGTCGACAACGGCACGGCCAAGGACGACCTGACGCTGTTTCTCTGGCAGCGCGACGACCGGCTGACCGGCTACGCCGAGTATCGCACGTCGCTGTTCGAGGCAGAAACAATCGACCGGCTGCTGGGTTCCTTGGCCACGTTGCTGGAGTCGGGCGTCGACGACGCAGACCGGCCCGTGACGCGGCTGCCGATGATCGAGCCGGACGAGCGACGACAGATACTGCGCGACTTCAGCCACAACGGCAGCGATGCAACACCACCCGGTACGCTGCACGGGCTCTTCGAGGTCCGGGCCGCCGCCACACCGAACAGTGTGGCCGTTCGGCACGACGGCCAGAATACCACCTACGCCCAGATCGACCGGCGTGCCAACCGGTTGGCACGACATCTCAAGTCGCACGGCATCGAAGCACAGCGTCCGGTAGCCGTCTGCTTGCCGCGGTCACCCGAGTTGATCGTGGCCATGCTGGGGGTGTTCAAGTCGGGCGGGGCCTATCTGCCGCTCGACACGGAACAGCCCCGGCCACGACTGGAGATGATGTTACAAGACGCCATGCCCGCGGCGGTCATCACCACGGCGGATCTGGCCGACGGTTTCGCCGAAACGGGCATCGACGTGCTTACGCTCGAAAAACTGGCCGACGAACTGACCGATGCCGCCGAGGGGCCCCCGACCTGGTCCGTTGAGCCGGATCAACTGGCCTACGTCATCTACACCTCCGGATCGACCGGGCGGCCCAAAGGGGTGGCCGTGGAGCATCGCGGCGTGGTGAACTTCGTTCGGGCGCAGAACCGGCTGCTGGGACTCAGTGCCGCCGACAGCGAGGGACGCTGTGCTAACGCCCGCGTGTTGCAGTTCTTCTCGCCCGCGTTCGACGGGTCGATCGCCGAGACGTTCAACGCCCTGGCCACCGGCGCGTGCCTGGTGATCGGCGAGCCGGCCGTCTACCGCGACGGTGATGCACTCGGACAATTCATTCGTCGCGAGCAGGTGACCGTGGCCCAATTCACTCCTTCGATGCTTGCGTCGCTAGAACCCGACGTGCTCGAAGATCTCCACACGGTTGTCTCGGCCGGCGAGGCCTTGAGCAGCGAACTGGTCGAACGTTGGGCCGGCGGGCGGCGGTTCTTCAATGCGTACGGACCCACCGAAGCGTCGATCGGCGCATGCATGGCACGCATCGACCGATCGGAGCGCAACCGGCCCACGATCGGCCGGCCACTGGAAAACGTCCGTGTCTACCTGCTCGACGAGCACCTCGAACCGGTCGGCGTGGGCATGGCGGGCGAGATCTGCATCGGCGGCGCGGGCGTCGCCCGGGGATACCTCAACCGGCCCGAACTAACCGCCGAGCGATTCCTCGACGATCCGTTCTCGCAACGGCCCAGTTCTTCGCAACGCAGCGCGAGAATCTACCGCACGGGCGACCTCGGCCGGTGGCGGCCGGACGGCTCGATCGAGTTCCTTGGCCGGGCCGACGATCAGGTGAAACTGCGGGGCTATCGCGTCGAGCCGGGTGAGATTGCGGCCGTGCTAAGGCAGCATCCGGGCGTCCGCAGTGCCGCCGTGGTTGTCCGCGAAGATTGCCCGGAGACGAAGCGGTTGGTCGGTTACGTCGTGGCAGAAGCCGACAGGCGAGCCGCCTGTGGCCACGGGCAGAAATCCCCCCGTGCCACACTCGAAGCCGAGCAGCTCTCCTACTGGCAGACGCTGTTCGACGAGACGTTCCGCCGCACACCGCCGCCGTCCGATCCGGCGTTTCACGTGGCCGGCTGGGTTAGCAGCCGCCCTGTCTCACGACGTGACAAACGGGGCCGATTCTTTCCCGAAGGCCAGATGCGGGCATGGGTCGATCAGACGGCCCGGCGAGTGCTCGAAATGCAGCCGCGACGCGTGCTGGAGATCGGTTGCAAGACCGGGCTGCTGCTGTTGCGTGCCGCGGCCACGTGCGAAACGTACGTGGGAACCGATCCGTCGGGCGCGACGCTCGCGTGGCTCGAGCAGATCGTCGCCCGGCGCGAAGACCTTGCCGGCCGCGTGAAACTGCTCCACCGGACGGCCGACCGGTTCGATGGCCTTGAGCCGGGTGGGTACGACCTGATCGTGCTCAACTCGGCCGTGCAGTATTTTCCCGGCGTCGATTACCTGCTCCGCGTACTCGAAGGACTCCAGCGGTTGGTGGCCCCCGGCGGGCGGATCCTCGTCGGTGGCGTGCGGAGTCTGCCGCTGCAAGCCCCGCTGGCCGCTTCGATCGAACTGGCCCATGCGGGCGGCGAGATGACCCGCGAGGAACTGCTCGATCGGGTGAAGACCCGCATGGAACGCGAGCAGGAATTGCTCGTTCACCCGGCCCTGTTCGACGCGCTACCGGCGCGGCTTTCGCGGCTGTGTTCGGCCGATGTGCTGTTGAAACGTGGCCCGGCCGACAACGAACTGTTTCAGTATCGCTACGACGCCGTGTTGCACTTCGATCGCAAACCGTCGCCACCGTCCGGCCGTGTGTTGGATTGGACGCAACGGCGCCCGAGCGCCGAGCGTGTTGCGGAGTTGTTCGGGGAAGATCCGGCGCAGTCGCTGACGATTCGATCCGTAGCCAACGCCCGGCTCACCGACGATCTGGCACTGTGGCGATCGCTCAACGACACGCACGCACCGGGCAGCGTTGCCCGGTTGCGATCGTCACTCAAGAACACGAATCACGACGACGCCATCGATCCGGAAGACTTCTGGCAACTCGGCGAGCAATTGGGATGCGACGTACAGGTCGGTTGCAGCAGAGGCGATGCAAACGGCTGCTACGACGTGGAGTTTGCCCGGCAGGAAGTGGAGAGTGGGGAGTGGAGAGTGGGGAGTGGGGAGTACGGAGTGGAGAGCGACTCAGCAACGCCCCCCGACTGCGTTCGCCGCGGTAATAAGGGGCAGTCGCCAACAAGACGGATTGAAAATCCGTCCTACACGAACGACCCCTTAGCCGTCGCCGCCTCGCGTCAATTCGTCGTCGAACTGCGCGAACACCTCCGGCAACGGCTGCCGCATTACATGATCCCCGCGGCACTGGTCGTGCTGGACGATCTGCCGCGAACGCCGCAAGGCAAGCTCGACCGTCGTGCCTTGCCGCCGCCGCCAGCGACACGGCCCGACTGGTCGACCCGTTACATCGCCCCCCGCGACGAGCAAGAGGCCCTGATCGCCGACGTCTGGCAACGGCTGCTGGGCGTCAACCCGGTCGGCGTACAAGACGACTTCTTCGAGATCGGCGGCCACTCGATGCTGGCGGTCCGGATGGTCGCGGCAATCGAGCAGCAGACCGGTCGGCGGCTGCCGCTGGCCGCGTTGTTCCAACGACCCACGGTCGAACACCTTGCCAGACTGCTGCGGGAGCCCGAGATCTGTCCACCCGAGTCGTCGCTCGTTCCGCTTCGCGAGGAAGGCACCGGGCGGCCGCTGTTCGTTGTCCACCCGGCCGGCGGGACCGTCTTCTGCTACCAACCTTTGGCCGAGCACCTCGGCGGCGACCGGGCGGTGTACGGCCTACAGGCAGTGGGCATCGACGGCGTCCGCCCACCGCATGAGGACGCCCACGAGATGGCGGCACACTACGCGGCAGCCGTCCGCACCGCGCAGCCGGTCGGCCCCTACCTGCTCGCTGGATGGTCGCTCGGCGGCAATCTGGCCTTCGAGACGGCGCGCCAGTTGGCCTTGCAAGGCGAGACGATCGAACTGCTGGCCCTGTTCGACTCGGGCGCCTTGCCCCCGGACCGCGAACCGACCGAAGACGACTTCCTCCCGATCATCATGGATCTGTTCCCCGGCGACGACGACCTGACGCTGGAAGACCTCCGCCAAATGACCCCCGAGCAACACCTCGAGTATTTTGTCGAGCGTGCCCGCAAGGCCGGCGTCATCGTGCCCGAGTTCGGCGTCGAAGTGGGAGCCCACGTCTTCGAGGTGTTCAAGAACAATCTGAAAGCGATGTGGGAGTATCGCCCGAAGCCCTACCCGGGTAAGATCACACTGTTCGCAAGCGAGCAACAGCCCGAGTCGGTCGAGATCGCCCAGGATCCGATGCTCGGCTGGGGTGCCTGGGCCGATGGCGGCGTCGAGGTCCATCAGATTCCGGGGAGGCACCTCGACGTGATCAAGGAGCCCAACGTGCGGATTTTGGCCCGGAAACTGCGGGAGTGCATAGAGGAAGTGACGACGGAGGCACGGAAGGCAGGAAGAGAATATCGAATATCGAACAAGGAATGTTGAATGTTGAAGGAAAGAAGAGTAAGAGTGTGGAAGAAGGCGTACTTCGCACTTCGACCTTCCTTGTTCGATATTCGA
>JABMRB010000455.1 GCA_013202865.1 Candidatus Nealsoniibacteriota bacterium
AGTTCGATCCACTCGAGCGAGTCATCCGTGTCAATGCCCGGCGGGTTGTACATGACCTCGTTGAAGACGACCGTGCTGTCGAGCACGCGGCGGTCTTCGAGCGTTTCAATCCGTAACGGCCGGCTGGTCCTGCTGCGGGATCTCCCTCCCCGTCGTGCGGGCTTCGGCCGGTGTTCGGACCGGCGGCTCGTACGGGAACCCAGGGGCAATCGCATCGTTCATCTCCTTAGCAGGCCGTCGCGGAGGCTGTGGGCGGCAGACACACGGCAAAGACAAGTAGGGGCCGTTTGAATGCACGGCTGCGCCTCGCAGGCGCCGGCACCGCCGTCTCGCATTCAAGCTTCCACCTCTGCGCGGCCACCAATCCCAGCGTAATAACTCCGCCAGACTACACAGTCGATAGTATATGGTTGGTGAGGGCTTGTCAAACGTCCGGCGGACGTTACCGCCGTTTCTATTGCGGCCGCTGCCGTCACGCCTCCACCGCCCGTTCCTCGCCGCATTCCGGACACACTAGAACCCGGCATCCCGCCTCTTCGCCTCGCCAGAGAGACCGGGTGCTCAAAACGATACCGCAGTTGAAGCACCGGGTCGCGTCTCCCAGATCCTCGCCATCTCCTTCTGGGTCGAATTGATTGCATGATAACCCCGGAGCATAATCCTGCGGCCTTTTGTCGGCTGTACTTCTGCCAACGCCGCTCCCGGCCGCTGGAGAACCGCAGGAGGCCTGCTACGGGATGAACCCAAGCAAAACCCCTCACTGGAGGGGTGTTTCTAGCGAGATTCCAGCAATTCTTGGGATTTGCTCGGGGAGGGGCTCCATACGGTGGACAAAGAAATCTTATTTGACATAATAGAGGCCGTAATGATTGCCTAGTGATCGCGCCCGTCGAATTTCAGACGGCTTCTGAAACCTCGACGGGAGTCTCCATCTTTCCAGTGAGGCAGCATTAGCACCGACGCGAAAAACGGGTCGCTCTTAGTAGAGGCGACTGTTTCCGGCCGTGTGCATTCTTCCGATGCTGTGAGAAGACCCAATTCTCGTCAAGAGGAGCCAACTCTTGAGATGTGTTTGTTTGCTGTTTTGTGTCGTTTCAATCGTGGTCACGTGTCCCTATTGGAGTGAAGAACAATGAATTCGAGAAAGAGCCGAAATTGGACGTCCGTTCTCCTTGTCGCTACGGCGGCAACGGTGTGTTCTTTGTGGTTTGCGATGCCCGCCTCCGCGCTGGTCATCACCGACTTTGACGGGGATACGCTGGATCCCAACGTCAGCTTAGACGTTCCCGACGCCTTACTGGGAGACATTACGCTCGACACCGACAACGACGAACTGGATTTCGATGCGTTCGGCGGCACGGATATGTGGTTTGTCCGCAACAATGCTCCGATCGCGTGGACTTCGCCACCGACGGTGAGCAACGGCCAAACCTGGTCCATAGAGACGGAGGTGCGGCTGAACAGCATCGTCGAGAACGGGCAGGTGGCCGGGATCACCTTCTATGGAGGACCGGACGGTGCCAAGCCCGACTTCGGGTTCGGATTGGACAACTGGAATCCGGCGACCCGCATGGTCAAGCTTCAGGGATTAGGCGACAACATCCCCGATTCCCACGTCGCTTGGGAAGGCAGCAGCGCTTTCCTGCGTGTGGAAGTGACGGAGAACGGCGACACGGATACCTACAACTTCCTCTACAAGGCCGACGTCGCAGACAACTGGACTCGACTCCTCGGTGCCGGGTTGGATTTCCAATCGGACTTCGACAACTCGCGCGCCGGTCTGTTCTACAAGACGAACGGCGCCAAGGAGGGTGCGGCGTTCACCTACCTCAACGCCCCCGCTGAACTCCTGCCGGAGGACCTCACCTGGGACGGGGGTGCCGCGCCATGGGGAGAAGTGGCCGCAGGCACGTCGCACTGGACCGGCGGGGCACCCGAGGCAGTTCCCAACAGCGAGACCGAGGCAGTCATCGACAGCGGCACCGCCACCGTCGAGGCGATCCATGCGGCTCGCTCGTTGACCGTTGGCGGCGGTGGGCTCGCCATCGACCCGGGCCAGTCGTTGACGGTCGGGTGGGACGCAACGTTTGCCGCGGATACCACGCTGGCCGTCGGTGCCGGCGCTACGCTCGACGTCGATGGCGTATTAACCGTTGCCACCGGCGTGACCGTGCCGCTGGGTGCGGACGCCGTGCTGGCCGTCGATCGCGGCAGTATCGGTGGGCTGACCACGGCCGGAAACGCTACCCTCGACGTCGGCGACACGCTGACCGTAGCCCGGTTGACCGACAGCAGCGCGGGCACGCTCACCAAACTCGGTGGCGGGATCCTGACGCTTGACAACCAATCCGGCACCGACGTTAGTGCGGCCCAGACGACCTTCCGCATCGAGGCCGGCACGCTGGAGGCCTCGGGGACCGACCCGCTCGGCGGGGCCGCCTCGGTCGTCCTGGCCGGCGGCACGCTGGCCGTCGACTTGCCACACACCGCGTGGGATTTCGAGTCCGGCGACATGACCGGGTGGAACATCGTCGACACCCTACACGGCGACAACGCGGTCTTCACCACTGCCGGCAACATGCCAACCGCCGCCCCGGCCACCGGGTTCAACAACGCCACGGTCCAGGGCAATTTCTTCGTGAGGACCTGGGAGGGAGAAGTCCTGGGCAACGGCGACGGTCCCACGGGGATTGTGGAGACCGACTCGTTCGTGCTGGCAGAGGGAGCACAGTTCGATCTGCTGGTCGGCGGCTGCAATCACCCCTTCGGCGGCGACCCCGATTCGCCGGACGCCAACATGACGGCCGTGAACCTCGAACGGCTCGTCGGTGCGGACGACTGGGAGATGGTCTTCTCGGCCACCGGCCCCAATCAAAACGAACTTTCGGCGGTTACCTGGGACGCCTCGGCCCATGTGGGCGAGACGGTCCGGTTGCGGATCTACGACACGTCCACGGTCGGCTGGGGCCATGTCGACGTGGACAATATCGTGCTCTCAGGCGCCGGTAGCGTCGACATGTTAGACGTTGACCTGCTACTGGAGGGCTCGTCGACCGTCAGTGCGGCTCCCGGTGCTTCGTTCGGCGTGCTGACGATCAATGACGGCACGCTAACGACCTCCGGCGGCGCCGGCATCAGCTTCACTGAAACAACGATTACCCCCGATCTGGGAGTCACCGAGGTAGGCTTCCATACGGAAGTGGCGACCGACCCCGGGCAGATCAACGTCGACTCCCCCGTGGTGATTCTCAAGACCGGCCAGAGTGACATGGTTCTGACCGCGGCCAACGTGGGCACCGGTCTGGCCGATGCGACGTTCGACGTGCGGGAAGCCCGACTAATCGGCGTACACGGGCCCAACCCGTTTGGCGCCGCGAAGCTGCAACTCAGCGGCGGCGAATTGGTGCTCTCCAGCGCGGGCGGCGACGTCACCTACGACAACGAGTTGACCGTGACCGAAACCAGCGTGTTGACCGCCGGGGCAGCCGGCGGTGGAGTTGCCGACCCGCTGACCGTCACGCTGGCTCCGCCCGCGGGCCTGTCGATTCCCGCAGACAAGGAGTTAGAGGTCCGGTCCACGGACGAGTACACGCTCGACGTTGCCGGCTCCTTGGCCGGCGAAGGCGAGTTTACCGTGACCGGCGGCAACGTGACGCTCTCCGGCACGGCTAGCACAGTGGGAACCATGACCGTTTCCGCCGGTACGGTCAGTACTGCCGGAAATGAGGTGAGTATTAGTGATCGCCTCATACTGGGTGACACTACGTTCAGTATCGTGGGGGGCACATTTGCGGTAAGCGGGTCAGACCTGGTCAGCGAAACGGAAACTCGCCAGCTAACACTCGGCGGCGGCACGTTTACCGTAACGGGGGCCGCCGACATGATCGCAGGCCAGAGCGTCGGCATCGACTTCGCTGATGGTCCCAACACGGCGGGGTCGGGGATCGAAACGAATTTCAACCTCATCACCGAAGACACCGCGTCGCTGCCGGCGATCGATACGACCGGTGCCGTGACCGGCGTGACGATCACGGCCACCGGTATCGCAGGCGTCATGGGCGAGAACAACCTTGGCTTTGGCGCCGCCGGAGTCGGTGATTATACGGGCACGCCGTTCTCCGACTTGTCGTTTAACGACGGCGTGTATCGCAACGGCGCCGACGGCCAAATCGATATCACGCTGTCGGGGCTGAACGACTCACTTACGTATGATGTTCTTACAATCTTCGGCGGGCCGATGTCCGCGAACAGCTCCGTCTCGGCTGCGGTCGACGGCACGACGCAGGACGCGACCTACAGCGAGTTTCGTGCAGATAACGTGTTGACTCCGATGTCGTTCTCCGGTGTTTCGACCGACGGGGCCGGCAACCTGCTGATCACGCTCGATTCGCCGTCTTGGTTTGGGGCCAGCGCCGTGGTTCTGACGACGCTCATCGCCAATCCCGAACCGGTACAGCTTCCCAATACCAATCTGTTGGTCACTGCCTCGTCCATAGTCAACCTGAATACCGACGTCGCCTTCGGCAACCTGACCGTTCAGGACGGCGTGACCGCGCTGGACCTGCAAGGCGGCGTCTATTCGTTCCAGAACGTCGCCATCGCCGGCAATCTGACCGTCGACGGCGAAATGACGGTTCTCGCTGCGCTCGACGTCGGCGACGGCGTTGCCGCCGCGGTGACTATCGGCGAAAACGGCGAAGTGGCATTCGGCCCCAATGCGACCTACAACGTCGAGGTGAGCCTGGGTGACGGCTCGGCGATTGCAGCCGATAAGATCATCGTCAGCGGTAGCGGCGGCATCTACCTTGACGGGACGCTGGCACCCCGCGTTGCCGGGCGTAGCGACAACAGCTTCTTCTCGGACGAACCGGTGACGATCGTCGATAACTCCGCGCGAGGCACCCTCGAGGGTGTGGCTGGTGATACTCTCTATGAGTTTGCCGCCGTCGATCCGGCGCTGCCGGGTCCGGGTGAGCCGGCCCCGCACCTCGGCCAGGGTGCCTTTCTGCGTGGGGTCAACTACGTGAAGCTTAATCCTGAGTTCCCGACAATCACCGAGTCCGTGGATCTCGATCTGTTTATCGCGCTGGGCGGTGACGCCGACGGCGACGGCAAGGTCTGGCTGAGCGACTGGGCCGCCTTGCGGGCCAACTTCGGCAACACCGGCACCGGCAAG
>JABMRB010000456.1 GCA_013202865.1 Candidatus Nealsoniibacteriota bacterium
GCGGCCCCGCGCCAGGGACAGCCGCGGAAACGCCGCCCCCTCGACGTCGATCTGCCACCCTTCGGGCCAAACGTCGTCTTCCGTGCCGAACCGGATCATGCCCACCCGGCCACCCAACGCCACGTCCCATAGCCAACCCTCGGCCTCCTCGTAGTGCCAGACGGTGGCGATTCGCGATTCCCGATTGCCCGCCAGGTACGACTTGAACATCAGTCCTTCGGGAAGGGCCTGCCACGTCCAACAGTCGGCGTCCGAAACGTATCCACCAACCGCGCCGTCGTCTTGCACGTAGCCTTGCACGTACTGCGCTTCGACCACCTTACCCGAGTCGATCGCGCTCGGGGAGGTCGCGATCCCCTCGATCGCGTCCACCTCAATCGCACTGGCCTCGATCGCGCTGCCCGAGATCGTACTGGCCCCGATCATACCGACCGGGTCGTAGAGCGGTCCGTCGTAGGGTGCCGGCTCCTCCGTCGGCGGGACGCTGGGAATCGCCGAGGCCGTAGTATTCGCGGGCATCGCGCGGATCTGCGCCGCTGCCGACACCGAACCTGCCGCTGCCAGCAGGCATGCCGCCAAAGCCATTCTAAGCAGTCGATCACTGCGATGCCGCATCATTTGCATCCTGAACACCGGCCCAAAAATGTGAGCGTACTCTACCGTTATTCGCACTTTGGGGGCAGACTAGATTATTCTATTTGTAACGATTGTGCAGACAGCCTTACAAATCAGCGTCTTACAAACCCGCGCCGGGCAGCCTCCGCTGGACAATCTGGGCTGCTGGCATAGAATGTTGCCTCACGAAGTATTTCACGACCAAGAAGGACGATCCGCCCATGGTCCTGCTCGAATTCAGCATGTTTCCCCTCGATAAGGGGGAAAGCCTCAGTCCGTTCGTCGCCCGAAGCCTGGATATCATCGACCGTAGCGGGGTGCCATACCAGTGCCACGCCATGGGAACCACTCTGGAGGGTGAGTTCGACCAGGTAATCGAGGTGGTTAGAGAGTGCTTCCAGGCTATGTCGGCCGACTGCGACCGGGTCGAATGTACGATGAAGATAGACTACCGAAAAGATCACCAAGGTCGACTGGAGGCCAAGGTCGCCAGCGTCGAGCACCGCCTCGGCCGGGCAGTCAAACGGTAGGTCGACCAAGGCGGTTTGGCCCGGTGGCCTTGACGGAGGTATAATGGCGTTGCCGGGGGTACTTTTCGCAATTTCGACCCGAAACACTAAAATCTCACCGAGCTACGCATGCCCCGCACTCCGCTGGTTCGCGACCTCTGCCGGCAGTTGGGCGCCGAAAGCGTGCTTTCGGCCCCGTCTGAGCTGGAGGTCTACGACTGCGATGCGTTCACCGTCGAACGGGGCCGCCCGGAGGCCGTGGTCTTTCCCCGGTCGGCCGAGCAGGTGGCCGGTGTGATCAAGCTCTGCAACCACCACGCGGTGCCGATCGTGCCCCGCGGGGCCGGCACCAGCCTGGCCGGCGGTTGCGTGCCGGTCGAGGGCGGCGTGGTCGTCATGCTGACCAAGATGAATCGGATCCTGGAGGTGAACCTCCGGGATCGGCTGGTCGTGGCCGAGGCCGGTGTGCTGAACCTGCGGATTACCCGTGCCGTGGCTGGCGAAGGATTTCACTTTGCCCCCGATCCGTCGAGCCAGGGGACCAGCACGATCGGCGGCAACGTGGCCACCAATGCCGGCGGACCACACACGTTGAAGTACGGCGTGACGGTCGATCACGTGCTGGGCGTCGAGGCGGTGCTGGGCGACGGGTCGATCGTGCAAATTGGGCCGGTCGAGAACTCGGCCGGGCTGGATCTGATCGGGTTGTTGTGCGGCAGCGAAGGCACGTTGGGGATCGTTACCAAGGTTTGGGTCCGGGTGATACCCAATCCACAAGACTACCGCACGTTGCGCGTCGTCTTTCCCGACGTAGAACGGGCAAGCCGGGCGGTCAGCCGGATCATCGCGGCAGGGATCATTCCCGCGGCCATGGAACTGATGGACCGTGCGATCATGACGGCCCTGGACGAGGCGTTCCATTTCGGATTCCCACCGGACGCCGAAGCACTGTTGTTGATCGAGTTGGACGGGCTCACCGTCGGATTCGACCGACAACAGGAACGGATCGTCGAAATCTGTGGCGATTGCGGGGCGAGAGAGATCCTCGCGGCCAACACGCCCGAGCAACGGATGCTGTTGTGGAAGTGTCGCAAGTCGGCCGCCGGGGCCATCGGGCGGCTCAGCCCCTGCTATTGCACCCAGGACGGCGTCGTACCCAGGACGCGGCTGCCGGAGATCATCCGCAAGATCGCCGAAATCAGCGACCGCAGCGGAATCCATATCGTCAACGTGGCCCATGCGGGCGACGGCA
>JABMRB010000457.1 GCA_013202865.1 Candidatus Nealsoniibacteriota bacterium
CTTGCGGATATAGTCGTCCACGCCGAGCATCTCCGCGTAGGCCTTGTGGCGGCTGCCCTCGTTGGCTGTGATCATGATCACCCGCATCGGCACCGGACGACTGCGACGCAGCTTCTCCAGGACCAGAAATCCGCTCCGCTTGGGCATCATCATGTCGAGAATCACCAGGTCCGGGTCCTCCCGCTCAGCCATCGCGAGGCCCTGGTTACCGTCGCGGGCGATGAGGATCTGATAGCCGGCGGCCTCCAGCGGGATCCGCAACGACTCGACGATCTCGCGGTCGTCGTCGACCAGCAGGATCCGTTTCGTTTTGTCGGTCGGCTGCGGGTCGTCGGTTTTCGTGTCGGCCATGGCACCATTCCTTCCAAGCGGATTTGCCGGGCACAGCTTGCGTCAGGGATCGTTGCTTCAGAGATCGCCTCAGCGGCCCGGCTGCATGTACGTCTAATATATGTATGCCTAACGCAGATGGCCATGGTTTGCAAGGGCGGCATGCGACACCCCCTTGATTGAGGGGCGCCGGGAAGCGGTGGTAGCACTCAAAACCAATCCCCACCCCCCCGAACGCAGTCAGCGATTTTTTGGGGGAGGTTCATTTGACCAATATACTGCATGTTAAGAGTTTCTCACCGGGTTCTGCAAAGCTGGCGTCCAATCAAATATGGCGGCACACTTGTGAGCACAATGTCGTATTTCCATGTTTAATGGCTCGCTATCTTGCCGAACGAGCCTAAACTAACACAGGTGCTAGCGCTACGACCGCCATATTCTATTGGACTCATTTTGGTGGTCGCTTTGGTTGTCACTTGCGTTTAACGATTGCTAGCAGGCAAGTAAACGTGCCCCTAAAAATCGCTGAACGCAGTCGGGGGGCGTTCTTACTTTCTCCTCACTCCTCACTCCTCACTGCCCACTATCTTCCCACCTTCCATCGAGACGGTCCGCTGCGCGTAGCCGGCGGCTTGCTCTTCGTGCGTGACGAGCATCACGGTGCCGCCGTCACGGTTGAAATCGGCCAGCAGATCCATCACCATCGCGGCGCTGTCCGGGTCGAGGTTCCCGGTCGGTTCGTCGGCCAGGATCAACTGCGGGCGGTTGATCAGCGCCCGGGCAACCGCCACCCGTTGGCACTCGCCGGCACTGAGTTGCGCGGGGCGGTGGCGCAGCCGGTGTTCCAAGCCGAACCGCTTCAACAGCTCACCAGCCCGATCCCGCGCGGCCGGCTGCTGCTCGGGCACAGCGGCCGCTGCCACGTTGTCCAACACGGTCAGATAGGGCAGCAGGTGGAACATCTGGAAGACAAAGCCGACAGTTTGCCCACGGAAGGCGGCCCGCTGGGCGGGAGTGGCCGACGGCAGATCGGTACCGGCCACCACGACTCGCCCGGAGGTGGGAGTGCCCAGCCCGCCGGTGACCAGCAGCAAGGTCGACTTGCCACACCCGCTCGGACCGCGCACCGCCACGAACTGGCCTTTTTCCACGTCCAGGCTCGCCTGCGAGAGGGCGTGGACCGGCCCGTCGGCCGTTTGATAGATCTTGCTGACTTCTTCGAGGTGAATCATCCTAGCCGCCAGTATAACACGCTGAGGCGTCGCGAATAGGGCCGGACGCCCCGGCCGGTACTGGAATTTTGCCCCCGGACGGTGTATGCTTGAGTGTCGAGCGGTCTTGCCCTCGATGACGAAAAACGCCCAGAGAATATCCCATGCCGAACGATTGCCGCCTGCTGAGAGTCGCGGCATGTACGATCCTGTGCCTGCTGGTCCACGTTTCGTTGTTCGCACGCTCGGCCGTTGCCGATCCGCTAGCCTCGGCGCTGGCCGTGCTGGACGCCCGGCTGGCACGGATCGAAGTGGCGATCCTCCCCGAGTCGCCCTACCTCGTCCAGCCCGTCGCACCGACCGGCAGGATCAACCAGTCGCAGCGGGTGATCGCAAGAATCCACGCCCGGCTAGCCCGGCTCGAAACGGCGCTGGCCGGCAAGGCCCTGCCCACCTCGCGCATGATCACACCGACCGGGGCGGCCTACCGCAGCGGGATCGACAGCCGACTTGTCGCCCTGGACGCCCGCCTCGCACGCATCGAACAACTGATCGTCGGCAGCCAGCTCCCTTCGCCGTATACCGTGTTCCACACGGGCGTGGTCTACCGCAGCAACACCCATCGGAACGTCGTCAGTCTAAGCACGCGTCTGCAAAGAATGGAAGTGGCTGCTCAGCAGGACCCGGAGGAGGAGGACGAGGAGGACGAGGAGGGGAATGAGGGGGAGAACGACAAGGAGGAAATGACTAAGCACGAATGACGAATGACGAAATAAGACAAGTGGCAGCAAAGTCCGTGTTCGTCATTCGTGCTTCGTCATTTGTCCTTCAATTCTTCCACCACTTGCTTAACGGTCTCCGCCGGAATGGCATAGGTGGTTACGCGTAGCGCGCGGGCGATGTTGATGCCGACGACGTTGCCGTCGGTGTCGATCAGTGGGCCGCCGCAGTTGTCCGGATGGACGGCCATGTCGTGAGGCAGCGCGATGGGGAATCCCCATCGCCGCCGGCTGAAGGGCCCGCCGCCCCATGCGTCGCGGGGTGAGCGGCCGGTCTGCGGTCGGCCTAGCGTGGCGGTCAACTCCAGTTCCTTGTCGTCGCGCTCGACCACCAGCTTGATCGTCCGGCCGGGTGGATGGCTGCCGATCGTGTCGACGACCTGGCGGACCGATTTCATCGCCTTGCCGTCGACACTTTTGAGCAGGTCGTCCACCTTAACGCCGGCCTTTTCCGCGGCGCTTCCCGACGCCACGCTGGTGATCCCCAGGCCCGATTCCTCGCCGCCGAGGCCGATACCCAGCCAGCCGCGTTGGTTGTCCGGCCGGGTCGAACCGCTGATCTTGCGAGGCTCGGTGCTGATGACGCCGACGGCCAACGGCACGCCGTCCGGAGCAGTCGTCGCCACGAGACTTCCCGGCCGCGGCACCGCACCGCTGCGCCACGGCACGGGCGTCAGCTTCTTTGCGTCGATCTTCAACAAGGCCAGATCGTGTGCGTTGTCGGACCCGACGATCACTGCCGCGAGTTCGCGCCCGCCGCTGAGCCGGCACGTTAGCTTGCCTTGCAGCACGCTGGCCTTGGTTACCAGGTAACCGTCGGGATCGACCACTGCGCCCAGCGCTACGGACCGACCGCCGGCGAGGATTCGCACCGTAGCCTTTGAGGCCACGGCCGCCGATTCCTGAAACGCTGCCTTGACGCTGGCGTCGTTCTTTTCGTGTACGTCGGCCCACAGATGCGATGCGATCCAGAGATGGAGGCAACCGGCAACCAGGACGATCCCAAGGCGTTTAACTTTCATATCGACAACTCCCGTCAGTTCGTGTACTAACCGTTGCGTTTGCCCAGCGTCGCTTTGATTTTCAAGGTTTCTTCGCCGCGGCGAATTTCGATTTCGATCTTTTCACCGGGTTTTCGTTTTTCCACCAATGGTGGAAGATCGGTATACTCATCGAGTTCGCTGTCGGCAAACTTCAGCATGACGTCGCCGGCCTTGATTCCGGCCTTCTCCGCGGCGCTTCCTGCAATCACGTCGCCGATGCGGAACACTTTGCCCGTCTCGTTCTCGTCACCGGCCGCGTCCTTGTCGCCGGGCCCGACGCCCAGGAACGCGACGACGCGGACTCGGCCGTCGAAGTCTTCGCCCTTGGCTAGCCGGTCCCAGTGATCGTGAAACCGGTCGATCGGCACGTAGAGATTGGTTTTGACGGTATCGTCGCAGCGGGTGCCGATGCCGATTAGTTTGCCTTGCAGATCGAACAGTCCGCCGCCCGAATCGCCGCCCATGATCGCCCCGTCGGTGAAGATCGTCGACGTCCGTGTCCGCAGCACGCGGCCGATGCGTACCGCGGCCGGCTTGCCGTGCTCGAACGAAACGGGATAGCCGAGCGTCACGCACCACAACCCTGCCTTCAGATCGTCGGAACGGCCCAGCTCGACGCAGGGCCAGGGGCCCTTGCCGCTGAGCTTGATCATGCCGGCGTCCATGCCCCGATCGTTACCGAGCGTCTTGCCCGCAACCCGCTTACCGTCGGCGAAGGTGACCGAGATCGTCCGCCCGGCCCGCATCCCGACGTGGGCCACGGTCAGCACGTAGCCGTCCTTGCTGACAACCACACCGCTGCCACCGCCGGAGACGGCCACCACGGCGGGTGACACCCGATCGACCGTCGCATGGATCAACTCTTCCAGAGCCTTCAGTTCGGCCGCATTCTTAGGCGGGTTATCCAGCGGTGCCTTGGCCGGGGCCGCCTGCTCTGTTTCCGCGGCGAACAGGCCGGTTGCCGACGTTGAGCCGCATGTGATTAGGATTGCCAGCCAGAGCAGAGCGTGTCGCGAAATTCTGCAGGAGGGTCTTGCGGGGCCGTCGATCCAGCGTTCTGCCATGCGTATCTCCCGTCACGGTATGATTTTCGGGTAGCCACGGTCGCCAGACCGTGGAAGTTCTGCACTCTTGCGAGTGCAGCTACTAAGGATACCAGATTTCTACCCGCATTTCTAGTTCAACGTGTCGAGATCTGATACAGTAAGGATTGTGGGGGTGACACACCCGTTTAGCGGGCGGGTTTGCCCGCCGTTGCCGTGGATCATCAACGGGAGAAATAGCAATGAGTGTTCGCAGTAGCATTTGGTCGGCGTTTCTAGTGGTGTTGACGGTCGCGTGTTCGGGATCGATCTGCCTTGCCCAAGACTATCCGATCGTGGATACGGGCCAGGAGCGTTGTTTCGACAACCGGTTCGAGATCGAGTATCCCAGAGCGGACGAAGCGTTCTTCGGCCAAGATGCTCAATACCGGGGCAATCGCCCGGCCTATCGTGACAACGGCGACGGGACCGTCACGGATCTGGTGACCGGGCTCATCTGGCAGAAGGACCCGGGCCCTAAGAAGACGTTCAAAGAAGCGGTCGCCGGTGCGGCGGCCGGCAAAGTCGGCGGCTTCGACGACTGGCGCCTGCCGAGCATCAAGGAACTCTACTCGCTGATCCTCTTCAGCGGTGAAGACACCAACCCGCAGGCCACCGATACTTCGGATCTGAATCCGTTCATCGACACCAAGTACTTCGGGTTCGTCTACGGCGATCCGGCCAAGGGGGAACGCGTCATCGATTCGCAAATGGCGACCTCGACCAAGTACGTCAGCACGACGATGCGCGGCAACGAGACGATGTTCGGCGTGAATTTCGCCGACGGACGCATCAAAGGGTATCCGGCCGGTTCCGGTGGTCGGCCGGGCCGACCGGCGAAGGGATACTACGTCTTCTACGTCCGCGGCAACCCGAAGTACGGCAAGAACGACTTCCACGACAACAACGACGGCACGATCGCAGACCGAGCGACCGGCCTGATCTGGGCGAAGGTCGACAGCGGGCATCTCGAGGCGGGTGAGAACAAGGACGGCAAGCTCAACTGGCAACAGGCGCTGCGGTGGGTGGAGGACCTCGAATACGCCGGACATTCCGACTGGCGGTTACCCAACGCCAAGGAACTGCAAAGCGTCGTCGACTACACACGCTCCCCCGACACAACCCGGTCGGCTGCGATCGATCCGCTTTTCAGCGTGACGCCCATCCGCGACGCGCTCGACAAGGTCAACTATCCCTTCTACTGGAGCAGCACGACGCACAAGAGAATGGGCAGCGGCGAGGCGGCCGTCTACGTGGCTTTCGGCCGGTCGCAGGGATGGATGTCCAATTTCGGAGGACAGTACAACCTGCTGGACGTCCACGGCGCCGGCTCTCAACGTAGCGACCCCAAGGCGGGCGATCCGTCGCAATTCCCACGCGGCCGCGGTCCGCAAGGCGACGTGATCGAGATCTACAACATGGTCCGCCCCGTACGTGGCGGCAAGGCAAATTCTCATACCAGCGGCCCGGAACTGCTGCCGCGACCAACCATGCGACGCGGGCCGGGACCAGGCGGTATGGGACCCGGTGGCATGGGGCCCGGATTCCATCCGATGCACCCGTTGATCAAAACGCTCGACGCGAACGGGGACGGCCAGATTTCGGAAGAGGAGATCGACGGTGCGGCGGCCGCGCTTGACAAGTTGGACCGCAACGGCGACGGCAAACTGTCGCGCGACGAATTGCGCGGCGAGGGTGCGCCGCCGTTTGGCGGCAACGAGCGTCCCCGGTGAACTGGAATTCCGCTCGAACCGGCGAATGCCGGCGCTGGCCAAAAAGCAGTGTTTTCCGCAGAAACGGCGGGCAAACCGGCCCATTAGGCAATATCTCTACAGCCACAGGGTTACCATGACCCCCCCGCGAACTGGTCCTTGCGCGCCGTTTGCGTGACAAGCGTGCAGGAATCTGGATAATGTGGGTATACTAGCAGCTAGGGTATTGGCCATTCACTTTGGGTCGCGGTCGCGGCCGAATGACCACATTTGCAGTCCGCCCCCGCCTGCGGAACACTGGAACCGAGCATTATCGAGAGCCGCCCTATGTCATCGACCGACGTCGACACTGTAGCGCAAGCGCCGCCGCCCCTTGCCGATCGGGAGGTTCGTTACGAGCATTCGCCCGGCTTCCCTAAGCTGTTGGAGCAGTTGGGGGCCTCGCTGTTGGTGTCGACTTATCAGGCGGGCAAGGTGGCCGTCGTCGGTGCTCGACAGGGAGCACTGACGCTGTCGTTCCACAACTTCGACCGGCCGATGGGTATGGCGACCCAACCGGGCTCGCTTGCCGTGGCCGCGCGAAACCAGGTCTGGTTCCTTGGCAACAAACCGGACATCGCCACTCGGATGGATCCACCGGGCACACACGACGCTTGCTTGCTTACCCGCTCGTCGCAGGTAACCGGCGAAATTCAGGCCCACGAAATGGGCTTCGGCGACGACGGGCTTTGGGTCGTCAACACGTTGTTCTCCTGCCTTTGCACATTGCATCCGAACTTCAGTTTCGTACCACGCTGGCAGCCGCCGTTCATTTCGGGCCTCGCGGCCGAGGACCGTTGCCACCTCAACGGGCTGGCCATGGACGCCGGCAAGCCCAGGTACGTGACCGCCATGTCGCAAACCGACACGCCGGCCGGCTGGCGACCCGACAAGGCTACGACGGGTTGCCTGATCGAAGTGTCCAGCGGTCAGGTGGTGGCTGAGGGATTCGCCATGCCGCACTCGCCCCGTGTCTATCGCGGAAAGGTGTGGGTATTGGATTCCGGTCGCGGGAGATTGGTGCAGGTCGAACCGGCCGACGGCACGGTTGAAACGGTGGTGGAGTTGCCCGGCTACACGCGCGGGATGACGTTCTGCGACCGGTTTGCGCTGATTGGTCTATCGAAGATTCGCGAGACGTCGACTTTCGGCGGCGTGCCGATTGCCGAGGATCGTGCGAAGTTGAAATGTGGCGTTGCGGTCGTCGACCTCGAGGCGGGTCGAACCGTGGCGTCGTTGTCGTTCGAGTCGGGCGTGGACGAGATATTCGACGTGGCCGCCCTGCCGGGGATCCGCGCCGCGGCGATGCGTGGGCCGTTCGCCACCCAGGACGGACACGCCACGATATGGGCCGTCCCACCGCCGGATGGTTCGGATGGTTCGTAGTGACCCGATTTATCGGGTCCGAATTGTCAAGACCGCATGAATGCGGTCACTACAAACGGGGCAATACGCGTTTGAGATTAGCAGCAGAGACACGAGAGGAACAGACGATGAAGCTATCACCGAAATCCGGACGCCGCAGCACATTCCGTCGCCGCCGATCACCGAGTCGCCGCCGTTCGCACTACGGCGCACGGGCCTCGTTGCACCTCGAGCCGCTCGAGCAACGGCAAATGCTCTCGGTCGGCCCCGCTCTGCTGGCCGACGTCAATCCCGGTGCGGACCCCTCCTACGGATTCGAGTTCGTCGACGTTGGCACGACGGTCTTCTTCGTCGCCGACGACGGCACCCACGGCACCGAGCTCTGGAAGACCGACGGGACCGAGGCCGGAACCGTGATGGTCAAAGACATCTTCCCCGGCACTCAGGACGGCAACGTCGACGGTACGCCCAATTCGTCGGCGCCGGCGGAACTGACCGCCCTGGGTTCCGCGCTCTTCTTTACCGCCGACGACGGCACCAACGGTCGCGAACTCTGGACCAGCGACGGGACCGAGGCGGGTACGCTGATGGTCAAGGACGTCTTTCCCGGCGAAGGCTACCAGAACTACTACGGCCAGGCACCCAACTCCTCGTCGCCCGAGGAACTGACGGCCGTGGGCGGCACGCTGTTTTTCAGTGCCGACGACGGTACCAACGGCATCGAACTGTGGACCAGCGACGGAACCGACGCCGGAACCGTGATGGTCAAGGACGTGTTCCCCGGTGAAGGCTACAGCTATCCCTACGGCGCCTTCCCCTTCTCGTCGTCGCCACAGGGGTTGACCGACGTCGACGGGACGCTCTTCTTTGCGGCCTACGACGGCGACGCCGGTGCCGAACTGTTCAAGAGCGACGGGACCGCGGCCGGAACCGTGATCGTCAAAGACATCTCGCCCGGCAGCACCTACCAATACTACTACGGCGACGTGCCCGATTCGTCGGCGCCGCAGAACCTGACCGCCGTCGA
Source organism: Candidatus Nealsoniibacteriota bacterium (assembly GCA_013202865.1). Lineage (GTDB taxonomy): Bacteria > Planctomycetota > Planctomycetia > Pirellulales > Thermoguttaceae > JABMRB01. Next base: position 8,589 of record JABMRB010000457.1, read on the forward strand.
CGGGAAACTCTTCTTCACCGCCGACGACGGAGTTAACGGCACGGAACTCTGGACCAGCGACGGGACCGACGCCGGGACCGTGATCGTCAAAGACATCTCGCCCGGCAGCACCTACCAATACTACTACGGCAACGTGCCCGACTCGTCGTCGCCGCAGAATCTGACGGACGTCGGCGGGACCCTCTTCTTCACGGCCGACGACGGCGCCAACGGCGAGGAGCTCTGGACCAGCGACGGGACCACTGCCGGAACCGTGCTCGTCAAGGACCTCTTCCCCGGCAGCGGCGACCACTACTTCTACAACGGCTACTACGACTACGGCTACGTCTACGGCCCCAATTCTTCGTCGGCGCAGAACCTGACGAACGTCGGCGGGACGCTCTTCTTCTCCGCCGACGACGGCGTCACCGGGCAAGAACTCTGGACCAGCGACGGATCCGTCGCCGGGACGGTGATCGTCAAGGATATCTTCCCGGGCTCCAGCTACGGGTATTATGGTGATGCTCCGAACGCTTCGTTTCCGCTACAGTTGACCGTCGTTGACGGGACTTTGCACTTCGCGGCCGACGATGGCACCTACGGTCGTGAACTCTGGATGAGCGACGGGACCGTGGCGGGTACGTTCATGGTTGCCGACCTCAACCCGGGTGTGACCGACGCGTATCCTTATGGGCTGACCGATATCAACGGCACCCTGTTCTTTGCGGCCGACGACGGACAGATCGGCTTCGAGCCCTGGACCCACCAGCCGATCGCGGCCACCGACTTCGGCTCGGTCGCCGGCAATGCGTTCGACGATCTCAACGGCAACGGCGCGCGGGACGCGGGCGAGCCCGACGCCCAAGGGGTCACCATCTTCATCGACGCGAACGACAACTGGTCCTTCGACGCCGAGGAAATCTCCACCGTCACCGACGTCGACGGCCGCTACAGCCTGAGCCTCCCGCCGGGTACCTACAAGGCGCGGCAAGACGTCCCGGCGGGCGTCGTGCAGACGTTGCCCAGCAATCCGACCGACGATCCGGTTAGCCATACCGTCACCGTCGAGTTGACCGACGCACTCGACGGGTACGACTTCGGCAGCTACACGCTGGCCGTGCCGGACCAACCGGACCTGCTGCCGGCGAGCGACACCGGCTCGGCGGACGACGACGACGTGACGCAGTTGAACAACGCTACGGCCGAGTCGTCGCTACAGATCTCCGTCGGTGGGGTGGCCAACGGCGCGTGGGTCTTCGTCTACGCCGACGGGCAACAGATCGGACTGGCCGTCTCCGACGCCGACGTGGTCGTTATCACCACTTCCGGAAACTGGGCACTGGCCGATGGCACGCACGAGATTACGGCCGTACAGTTCGTCGGCGGGCAGTACGGTGATTCGTCCGTCGCGCTCACGCTGACCGTCGACACCACTGCGCCGGCACCGACCGACACGACCGCGCCGGCGGTGGCACAGGCCGGCCAACCTTACGTCTACAACGCCGACAGTCCCGACGAAGGCGCCGTGGGCATTACGTACGCGCTGGCCGGCGCTCCGGCCGGGGCGACGATCGACGACGCGGGCGCGATTGCCTGGACGCCGACCGAGCCCCAGATGGGGCCCCAGTCGTTCGAGATTCGCGTAACCGATCTGGCGGGCAACTACGCCGCCGAGACGGTCGCGATGGTCGTGTTGGGCGTGATCCCGGCTTACGCCGACGTGTACTCCGTCGACGAAGACCAGCCGCTGACCGTCGACGCCGCGGCCGGCGTGCTGGCCAACGACGGCGACGCGAACTCCGGGGCGTTGACCGCTACCTTGCAGACACTGCCGCAACATGGCACCGTGGACTTGCAGCCGGACGGGTCGTTCACCTACACGCCCGACGAGGACTTCTTCGGTACCGACGGCTTCACCTACATGGCCGCCGACGCAACGGACCAGTCGAACGAGGCGCCGGTGACCATTACGGTCGAGCCGGTCAACGATCCGCCGGAACCGGTTGCCGACGACTATAACGTGGCGGAAGACGCCGCGCTGGTGGTCGATGCGGCGACGGGCGTGCTTGCCAACGACACCGACGACGAGAACGCGACGCTCACGGCCACGCTCGTCGACCAGCCCGTGCATGGTTCGATTATCTTCGGCTCCGACGGGGCGTTCACCTATACGCCGCAGGGGAACTTCTCCGGCACCGATTCCTTCACTTACACGGCCAACGACGGTGAGGCGGATTCCATCGCCGCGACGGTAACGATCACCGTCGAGGCGGTGAACGATCCGCCCGAGGCCGCCACCGACGCCTACGACGTGAACGAAGACGGCGTGCTGGTCGTCGACGTGGTCGCGGGAGTGCTGGCTAACGACACCGACGTGGACGACGCCGTGCTGACGGCCGCCGTGGTGGACGGCCCCGCCAATGGAACCCTGACGCTCGACGGCAACGGCTCGTTCACCTACACGCCGCAAGGGGATTTCTTCGGCGTCGACACTTTCTCCTATCGGGCGTCCGACGGCACCGATCCGTCGCTGACGACCACCGTAACGATCGACGTCCTGGCCCAGCCCGACCCGCCGGTCGCCGTGGACGACCAGTTCGAGATCATCCAGGATAGCGACGTTCAGACCCTCGACGTGCTGAACAACGACACCACGGAACCGGACGGCTCGCAATCGCTGAAGATTATCGGCGTCTCGGTGGGTTCCGTCGGCGGCACGGTCAACATCGCCGCCGACGAATCGACGGTCGAGTACACGCCGCTGCCCGGCTTCATCGGCACGGAAACGTTCACCTACACGATCGAGGACGGCGACTTGCTGACTGAGCAAGCGACCGCCACCGTGGTCGTCGCCGAGTTTGTGCCCGACAGCACCGTCTCGGGATGGGTCTATTGCGACACCAACGGCAACGGCCAGCGCGACGCGGGCGAAACCGGGGTGCCCGGTGTGATCCTCACGCTCACCGGCGTGGACAACCAGGGCACGCCGGTCCATCGCATGGTGCTCACGGCCGCCGACGGCTCGTATATCTTCGAGCAGTTGCTGCCCGGCACGTACCAGGTAACCGAAACGCACCCGACGGCAATGGTGGCCGAGGAAGACCTGATCTCTACGCCGGCGTTTGCCAAGACCCCCGATACGATCTCCGACATCGTGCTCACGGGCGACAGCCACAGCACGGAAAACAACTTCAGCGAGTGGGGATTGCTCCCGCAGTACGTCTCGCTACGGCACTTCCTGGCGTCTACGCCTCCGCCCAGTGAGTACCTCCCGGAGATCATGGCCCGGGCCGAGGAGACGGCGGGAAAAACCGAGTTGGCCTACGCGATCCGCGAGGGCGTCACGCAGTGGCCCTACAATGCATCGGGCGACGCCCCGGTGGCCGTTGACGACGCTTACACGATCGCCGAGGGTAACGTGCTGGTTGTAGAGGCTGCGACGGGAACGCTGTCGAACGACACCGACGCCGACGGCGATACGCTGACGGCGCTGCTAGCCACCGGACCCGACCACGGCACGTTGACGCTCAACGCCGATGGCTCGTTCAGCTACGCGCCGACAACCGGTTTCTTCGGCACCGACAGCTTCAAGTATTGGGCGCACGACGGCCTGTTCGACTCGAATCTCGGCGAAGTGACGATCACCGTCGAGCCGGTCAACGAGGCACCGGTCGCCGACGACGACGCCTACATCACGTCGACCGGCGCTGCCTTGGCCGTGGACGCTCCCACCGGCCTGCTTGCCAACGACACCGACGGCGACGGCGACGTGCTGACGGCCCAGTTGGTCGCCGGACCCGCCCACGGGACGCTGACACTCGACAACGAGGGCTCGTTCAGCTACACACCCGATGCCGGGTTCCATGGCACAGATCAGTTCACCTACCGGGTGGGCGACGGGCTGCTCGACTCGAACGACGCGACCGTGACGATCGTCGTCGACGACGCACCGGTGGCCGACGACGACTCGTACGAAGTGGCCGAAGACGAAACGCTCACCGTGCTTGCCGCCGCCGGCGTCCTGCTGGGCGACGTCGATGCGGACGGCGACACGCTGACGGCAAGTCTGCTCGCAGGCGCTTCCCACGGGACCGTCACGCTCGACGCCGACGGCTCCTTCATCTACACGCCCGACGCGCAGTTCAACGGCACCGACAGCTTCACCTACACGGTCAGCGACGGATTGCGGGACTCGAACGAGGCGACCGTGACGATCACCGTCACCGAGAAGAACGATCCGCCGGCGGCCGGCGACGACGCGTACAGCGTTCCTTCCGGCAGCGTCTTGGCGATCAACGCCGCGAGCGGTGTGCTGGACAACGACAGCGATCCGGACGGCAACGCGTTGACGGCCGTCGCAGCAACCGATCCGGCCAACGGTGCGTTGACCTTCCACGCCGACGGCTCGTTCACCTACACGCCCGACGCCGCCTTCCATGGCATCGACAGCTTCACGTATCGAGCGACCGACGGGCTGCTCGAATCGACCGACGCGACCGTGACGATCTTGGTCAACAGCCCGGCGGCGACGGTCGACGACGTCTATGACGTTGCCGAGGAGGCCACGCTGACCGTGGTGGCCGTCGACGGCGTGCTTGCCAACGACGTCGATCCGGACGGCAACGATCTGACGGTTAGCCTCGTCAGCGGTCCCTCCCACGGGACGGCCTCGCTTGCCGCCGACGGCTCGTTCACCTACACGCCCGAGACCGACTTCAACGGCACCGACGTCTTCACCTACCGGGCCGACGATGGATTCGAGGAGTCCGGCGAGACGACGGTCACGATCACCGTGACGGCGGTCGACGACGTGCCGATAGCGTTCTCCCAGAGCAGGTCGACCGGCGAGGATGTCTTTGCCGAGATCACGCTTGTCGGCGACGACGGCGATCCGGAGTTGACGCAGGCGCTGATCTACGCATTGGCATCGACGCCGTTGCACGGGACCCTCAGTGGCTTCGATCCGAACACGGGCGCGGTGACCTACACGCCCGACCTGCACTACCACGGCCAGGACAGTTTCGATTTCACCGTCGGCGACGGAAACTCGACCTCGACCGAGGCGACCGTCGCGTTGACCGTGACGGCGGTGAACGATCCACCGGCGGCGGTCGACGATACCGCGACTACCGAAGAAGACGTACCGGTGGTCATCGACGTGCTCGCCAACGATTCGGACGACGACGTGGGCGACGTGCTCGTGATCGATTCGGTTACCCAGGGCGCCCTTGGGGCGGTCGTCATCCATGCCAATGGGACACTGACCTACACGCCCGAGATTGGCCTCGACGGCAGTGACCAATTCACGTACACCATCAGCGACGGCAACGGGGGCACGGACACGGCGACGGTCGACGTTACGATCACGCCGGCACCCGACGTGCCGTTGATTGTCGCCGGGCACCACACGCTGTTGCCCAACCAGGCGGGACAAGAGATCGAGGTGTTGATCTCCGGTGGGCACGCGGTCGAGGGCATGAACTTCTACATCCAGGTTGGCGACGGCGGCCCCGAGGCGGTTGACCTCGGACTGATCGACCCACCCGGCATCGACGGACCGCACGTCGAGAACGTCGACCTGGAAACCGGGACGATCTTCGAATCGAACAATTCCGGTCAGTTCAATCCCGACACTAACGAGACCCTGCCTCAACTGTTCGGCGCGTTCATCGTGACCAACGCCGCCACGACAACGGCCGACGGCCTGCTGGCGACCGTGACGATCGACACGACGGGATTCACCGCCGGCACCTGGGAGTTGCGCGTGAGCGACACGCTGGCCGGCGATACGGAACTCCCCTTCGTGGGTGCCCGGTTCCACAACGGATCGATCACGATTGACCCCGATCCCGCGCTAACGGATCCCACGTTCGCAGCGCTCGAAGACGTCACTCTGTTGGCCGGCTCGCCGCTGATCGTTCCGCTGGACGGTTTCGATCCCGACGGCGAAGATCTGACCTACACGGTGTCGGTGAGCCAGGGTTCGCCCGTGACGGCGTCCATTCCCGAGGGCAATCGCAGCCTGCGAATCTCGGTGGCCGACTACGGCCAGATGGTCGCCGAGTTGCACGACAATCTGGTGCCGGCGGTGACCGACCAGATCGTGGCCTACGCCGAGGACGACCTCTACGACGGTTCCGACTTCCACCGCGTGATCAACGGGTTCATGATCCAGGGTGGAATCACCTCGGTGACGACCGAGTTCGACGACGTGTTCCACGTCGACTTGCAGCACAACCGCGGCGGCGTGCTCTCGATGGCGAAGGCGGACGACGATACGAATACGTCGCAGTTCTTCATCACCGAAGTGCCGACCCGCTGGCTCGATTTCAATCACTCGATCTTCGGCCAACTCGTCGAAGGCGACGCGGTCCGCGAGGCGATCGCCAGCGTCGCCACCGGCGGCGGCGACGCGCCGCTGGTGGACGTCGTGATGGAGTCGGTCGACGTCTTCATCGACAAGGAGAACGGCCTGCTGATGCTCAAGGCGCCCGAGGGCAGCACCGGCGAAACCGACGTAACCGTCACCGTCACCGACGAGAGCCTGAACACCTACCAGCAAACGTTCCACGTGACGCTCGCAGTGGACACGGAAGACGGGGGGCCCTTCCTCGAGCCGATCGCGATGCAGCAGACGCTGATGGACACCACGCTGCAATTCCAGCTCTCGGCAATCGACGTCGAGAACGACGCGGTTCTCTTCGAGAGCTTCGTGCCGACGGGGGCTCAGTACACGCTTGACGTCAACGCCCAGACCGGTCTGGCCACGTTCACCCCGCCGTCGGGATTCGTCGGGGAGATCGAGATCCAAGTCCGCGTGACGCCGGTTGGTGCATCCAGCTTCTTCGATTCGCAAACCGTCAAGATCGTGGTAGCCGATCCAAGCGTGGCGCTCAGCGACGCGGTCTTGGCTTCGGAAGGATCGTGGATCTAGTGGTATTCCCGCACTCTGGCGAGTGCAGCTACTAAAATTCGTATTCCAGACCGACGTTCACGCCTTGTGCAAAGAAATCGGTGGTGACCCACGAGAATTCCGGGCGAGGTGCTCCGACCAACGCGCCGCCGGAGAACTGCGAGTCGTTCACGTCGAAGTCGATCTGGTCACCCGGCCGCGCCACCTTGCTCCAGTAGAGTAGCGTGTAGCCGAGCGTTGCCCTTAGGTTTGGGGCGAGGTCGTAACCGACGGTGAGCCCCAATTCGGGAATCATCGTGAAGTCGTTGCGGCTGTAGGTACCCATGTTGGTCGGCTGGGCCAGCAATCCGCCGGCCGTAACGACCGGCAGCACGGCCGGAACCGTGGTCGTCGTCGAGCCGTCGATCAAGACCTCGGCCCGCGTATTGCCCACGCCCAGCTTCATCAGCAGTTCCCACGACCAACCCCGGGCACGTTTCTCAAGCAGAACTCCCACCGTGGCCCCGTGGAAGAGGTTCTCCGTGTCGAAGCGATCGAACACGGCGACGGTCGTTCCCGCGACCGTCGTCGACGAATCGTTGATGATCAGTGCGTCGGCCAGCCGGTTGTAGCGATAGCCGAACAGCAGATCCGTGCGGAACCCGGGCCGCCGCAGCAGGGACCGTCGGAGCATCCCTTCCCACCCTTGCATTTCGGTCGTGGCGTCAATCGCAACCGAGCCGCTGAATGCGGCCGGAAACCCGATCAGCCGCGCGTCCTGGGCACCCGTGGTAACGTTGAAGAAGGGTCGGGCGAGAACCGCGGTGCCGTCGCTTACGCCGCGGTAAGGTGTCGATTCCTGTCCGAGTCGGAGGTGACTGAACATCAGACCGGACGTCTCACAGGGCCCCCGCCACCAAGTCATTGTCAATCGACCACCCGAGCGCGAATCGTCGGTTACCGGCGCGCCGCCGAACAGGATGCTCGTGTTCGGTCCGAGCACACCAGCCTGGGCTGGCGGGCTCGTGGTTACCAACGGCGGCGTGTTGGCACCGTCGGTCCACCACAGCAGGTATTCTCCGCGAAACTGAAAGTGGCTGCAACGAGGGATCAACGGGCGATAGCCGGCAAGGCCGTGATCGCACCCGCCGCCACACTGGTCGGCGCCGCAGCCCGTCGCAGGGGAGTCGTAGTGTTCGATTTCATCGGCGAGACTCGATTCGTCTGCGTCAAGGTCCAGATGGGGAGAAGCCGTTTGCGCTAAAGCTGCCGGAGACAGCACTGCCAGCAGCGTCAAGGTCAGAAGCCGGCATGCGACGGGCGGTGTGTAGGTGCGTTTGTAGGTCATGTGTCCGATTTGAGCACTCAGGGCGCCCCCCCGACGGTGGTGTAGTGGGCCTGCTAATCGCTAATGTCTAGAATATCGGCATTTCCGCCATATATCTTCGATGTTATCCGACCGGTAGAGGTTACCTATATTGCCATATTCACCCAGGTGGCGCCCCTCCGCCCGCTCGGCGGGTTTCACCCAAGTCTGGAAATGACCGCCCCCAAGCAGGTAGGGTGTTAGCGTTGGGTGGTAGTAGCGTGCGTTGTATGCCGTCGGCGGAACGGTTGATGGGGGCTGGCGGTCGGGGCCGAATTATGCTCGTTGTTTTTCGGTTTGGACGGTCGAAGGGCAATAATTGGTTGTGGCCGGGTTTTGGTGGATGCGTGTAAGGTGTTCTGCGGCCGGGGGTTACGTCGGCAGGGCTGGTGTCGGGGATCGTCTCGAATCGAATGTTTCGCCGCCCCTTGCCTAAGCGACGGTCGCCCGGGCCGGTCGGGCGTCGCCGTAAGTCGTTGCTGCGACGTGAGTTACGTGGCGTGGCGACCCCTTGACTCGCATTGGTGGAGCGTGTACATTCGTGCTGTTTTGGATCTTCGTAAGGTGTTTTCATCGTTGGGGTTACGGCAATGTTGTCCACTTTTTCTCGATTTGGGGTTTTGAGAAAGCAACATTTCCGACGGCCGTATAGTAGCCGTCTCGCTCCGCCGAGACGCGGCCGTTGTGGCGTCCTGTACGATAGCCCGTCGCGTCCGGATGCTCTCGCGTTTCACGACAGGCTCGCAGGCCCATCGTACGATAACTCTCCGGCGTCGGCGGATGGTCTATTCGGTTGTCAAAGAGCGGCGGCGTACGGCGAGATCGGTACGTGTACGACTGTATCAGATCGATCCGGCGTCTTCCAGACGCATTTTCGGGCCACATCC
>JABMRB010000458.1 GCA_013202865.1 Candidatus Nealsoniibacteriota bacterium
GCGAGCCGCCGGGTTCACCCCGGCGCAACCGAGATCAGCGTTCGCGGTAGGTGATTCGGCCCTTGGTCAGATCGTAGGGAGACAGTTCCACGCGGACCCGGTCGCCTGGCACGATGCGGATGAAGTGTTTCCGCATTTTTCCGGCCACGTGGGCAATCACTTTGTGGCCGTTGTCCAACTCCACGCGAAACCGCGTATTGGCCAGGGCCTCGGTGACCACACCCTCGACTTCGATAGCTTCTTCTTTTGGCATACTCCACTCCAAGGCAAGGACGCGCCGAAGCCCCCGGCAGGGATACAACAACAGGAGCCCCCGGCAGGGATATACGGGAGCCCCCAGTCGGCAATCTTGCCATTTTACTATCTTTTCACCGCCAGTCCAGCCCTGATCGCGTCCCCGATCCATACGGACTCACCGGCACCGTCTCAGATGGCGAGCCTTTTTCGGAGTTCTGCGGCGGGGGCGGGCTTTGGAATCTGCTCGCCGGTCCCCTATACTACTGCTTGGAACTGGCGGGATCGCACCAGACCGGTCCGTCCCCCGTCCAAGGAGCAACTCGTGCCCGAAGACCCTCGATCCACCAAATCCCGCCGCCGCTTGTTTTGGTTCAGCGTCATGGCGGTGTTCTTCCTGGTGGTCGTCGGGCTGCTGGTCGGCATGATCGCCGTGCCGTGGTTACAGTATCGCAATCAGCAGCAGATCATCACCCGGATTGAAGCACTCGGCGGCTGGGCAGAGACAGAGCAACGCGGTCCACGGTGGCTCTGCCAAATCCTCGGCGATTGGTACTGCATGGAGATCCTTGCCGTAGGCTTCGACACAACGGAGATAACCGACGAAGATCTGGCTATACTACAAGAAGTGCCGTTCGTTGTGCACGTCTACCTTGGCGGTACCGCCGTTAGCGATAGGGGGCTGGCGCGGATTGGTGACTTGCGTAAACTCCGCGAACTAGACCTCGGAGGCACACGAGTCACCGACGAGGGGCTCCGCCACCTGCGTGGACTGCCGGACCTGGAGTGGGTGAATCTCGGGCACACGCAGATCACCGACGCCGGGCTGGCTCAGTTGGCCACCATGCCCAAGATCACCGCTGTGTATGCAGACGGCACGTTCGTCACCGAGCAGGGCGTTCGTGCGTTTCGCACCCAGAACCCGACAGCCGAAATCGTGTCTTCCACGGCCCCGGGCGAAGAGCAGAGGCGTATTGCCGCGAAGCTTCTGCAATGCGGAGCATCGGTTGTGCATGGCAGACACCCCCTCTTCGGACTTGACTTAGCGGACACGGGCGACACAGCAGTGTCTTGGACATACTACGTGCGACTCTGGTCGACAGCAGGGACCGACACGGAGATACAGGAATTGCTGCGAAGACTCTCGGAATTGGAGCCCATCTCGCTTTCTCTATTTCAAGTGCGAAAAGGAAGGCTGGCGTTTCTCAGCCAACTCGATAACGTGACGACCCTAGAACTGTGCGGCCCTTTCAGGGATCTCCCGCCCCAAGAGCTAAGCCATATCGAGTCACTCGACAAATTGCAGATCTTGCATCTGACAAGATGGTCAATCTCGGAGATTGAGGCCGAGCAAATGTCTGCGATTTCGCAGGTGGGCAGGCTCTGGATGACAGCCGTATCCGTCGTAGGTGCCGACGTGTCTTGTCTGGCCAAACTTGAAAACCTGGAACGGCTCGGATTGACGCAGTGTGACGACACCGACGTGGCGCACCTCGCGCTCCTTCCCAGGTTAGAATCGCTCTCGTTGGAAGGCTCCGGCGTTACGGACGCGGCGCTGGTCCATCTTGGTTCACTTCCGTCGCTGCAAGAACTGATGCTTGAGAGTACCGCGATTACCGATGACGGGCTATCGCATCTGGCCAAGCTCACTTCCCTTCGGTCGTTGAGCGTCGAGTACACGCAGGTTACCGACGCCGGGCTGGCACACCTGCAAACCCTTGACAATCTTAAGGAATTATCGCTAACGGGTACCGACGTGAGCCAGGCAGCGGTCGCAAAACTGCAACAGGCGCTGCCCCACGTGAAGATCACCCAGGAGTAGGAGAGCCTTCGGGCTAATTGACTACACAAAACCACCCACTACGGAGAAACACTCATGCACTACAAACGACAACTCGCAATCGTCTCCCTACTGACACTCCTCGCCGCCACTGCCGCGGCCGACCCCGGGCCGATGGTCCTGTGGTACGAACAACCGGCCGAAAAATGGGTCGAGGCCAATCCGATCGGCAACGGGCGCCTCGGGGCAATGGTCTTCGGCGGCACCGAAAGCGAACGCATCCAGTTCAACGACGATACGCTCTGGTTCGGCGAACCCCACGACTACTCCCACAAGGGCGCCGCCAGGCATCTGCCGGAAATCCGCAAGCTGCTCTTCGAGGGGAAGCAAGGCGACGCACAGAGTCTGGCCGGCCGCGAGTTCATGAGCGTGCCGCTGCGGCAGCCACCCTATCAACCGTGCGGCGATCTGAAACTCGACTTCCCCGGTCATGCCGACGTGACCGGTTATCGCCGCGAACTGGACATCGATCGGGCCGTTTCGACGGTTACCTACAAGGTCGGCGACGTCACTTACACCCGCGAAGTCTTTGCCAGCAATCCCGACGACGTGATCGTGGTCCGCGTTTCGGCCGACAAGCCGGGCAAGGTGACCTTCACGGCCACGCTCGACACGGTCCACGAGCAGAAGTCGGTCGCCGCGGCCGGTGCGAACCAACTCGTCCTGCGGGGGCAGGTTCGCAAGGAGGCCGGCCGATTCGGCAAGGTGACCGAGAATCCGTTGCGGTTCGAGGCCCGTGTGCAGGTCGCCACCGACGGCGGATCGCTGGACGTCACCAAGGACGGCATCGAAGTGAAAGACGCGGACGTGGCCACGCTCGTCTTGGCCACGGCGACCAACTACGTCAACTTCGAGGACACCAGCGGCGATCCGGCCCGGCGATGCGCCGAGACGCTCAAGGCGGTTGACGCCAAGAGCTTCGAGCAACTCCGCAACGCCCATGTGGCCGACCACCGGAAGCTCTTCCGCCGCGTCGTTCTCGACCTGGGCACCACGGACAAAGTCAATCGACCCACCGACAAGCGAATCAAGGATTTCGCCGCCGATGACGACCCGCAGCTTGCGGCCGTCTACTTCCAGTTCGGCCGCTACCTGATGATCGCCGCGTCGCGGCCCGGCAGCCAGCCGATGAGCCTCCAGGGGCTTTGGAACGAAAGCCTCAACCCGCCATGGGAGTGCAAATACACCGTCAACATCAACACCGAGATGAACTACTGGCCGACCGAGCCATGCAATCTGGCCGAGTGCCACCTGCCGCTGTTCGACGCCTTGGAGGAACTGGCCGTCTCCGGTGCCCGCGTGGCCAAGGAGCATTACAACGCCCGAGGTTGGGTGCTGCACCACAACTTCGATCTCTGGCGTGGCACGGCCCCGATCAACGCCAGCAACCACGGCATCTGGCCGACCGGCGGGGCCTGGCTCTGCCAGCACCTCTGGTGGCACTACGAGTTTGGCAGCGACAAGGAGTTCCTTGCCCGGCAGGGCTACCCGATCATGAAGCAAGCGGCTCTGTTCTTCGTCGATTATCTCGTCGAAGACCCCCGCAACGACAAGGGCTGGCTGATCTCCGGACCGTCCAATTCGCCCGAGCAGGGCGGGCTGGTCATGGGACCGACGATGGACCACCAGATCATCCGCAACCTGTTTTCCAACGTGATCGAGGCGAGCCGCGTCCTCGGCGTCGATGAGGACCTGCGAAAGCAACTCACCGAGATGCGAGCCAAGATCGCGCCGAACCAGATCGGCCAGCACGGCCAGTTGCAGGAGTGGCTCGAAGACGTGGACAACCCGGGTAACCACCATCGCCACACTTCACACCTGTGGGGGCTGCATCCGGGCAACGAGATCAACCCGGCCACGCCCGAGCTGTTCGACGCCGCCAGGGTCTCGCTGATGCAGCGCGGCGACGGCGGCACCGGCTGGAGCAAGGCATGGAAGATCAACTTCTGGGCCCGGCTGCTCGACGGCGACCATTCGTACCTAATGCTCAGCAGCCTGATCGCCACCGGCACGTATCCGAACATGTTCGACGCCCATCCGCCGTTCCAGATCGACGGCAACTTCGGCGGCACCTCGGGCATCACCGAGATGCTCCTGCAGAGCCAGAACGGCACGATCGACCTGCTGCCCGCACTGCCCGCCGTCTGGCCGGCCGGCAACGTCACCGGCCTGTGCGCCCGCGGCGGCGTGGAAGTCGATATCGCCTGGAAGGACGGCCGCGCCGCACGCGTCGTGCTGCGAGCGAAACGCGACGGCAAGCACCGCCTCCAGGCCCCCAAAGGCCAGCAGATCGATGGCCCGGAGACCATCGAACTCAAGGCCGGCCAGACCTACGAAGTTAAACTCAAGTAATCGCCGAAAAGCGGCTTCGCACTGCGAGCACATCCGAGAGTACCCATGCGCGCCATGCACCTTGCCCCCGTCGCTCTGCTCGTAGCACTACTGCATTGCCATTTGGCCCTCGCCGCCGCGCCACCCGCCGCCGACTGGGACGTGGTTCCCGTGCCGGGCAACTGGCGAACCGTCCACGGCCCGCACGACGGGTTCGCCTGGTATCGCTACCTGGTGCGAGTGCCCGACGACTGGCGGGACAAGCCGCTGTCGTTGAAGCTCTCCTACATCAGCGATAGCGACGAGGCCTTCTTCAACGGCACCAAGGTGGGTGCCACCGGCACGATGCCGCCGAATTTCAAGTCGGGCCACGGCCCCTTCCGTCAATACGTGGTCCCGCCGCAGGCCGTCCGCCCCGGCAAGGTCAACCTGATCGCCGTGCGGGTCTACAAACAGGGCGACGGCCCGGCCGGTATCTCGCACGGGCCTGTCGCGCTGGCGTGCAACCAGAAGGAAATCAACCTGGAGGGCATCTGGCAATTCCACCTCGGCGACGACCCGGCCCGCGCACGCTGGCCGGTCGACCCCAACGGTCCCGACGCCGAGCGCCTGTTGGGGGAATTTCGAGCGGCGGCCGACAATCCGATCGGGCACACGCTCGCCCGAGTCGGCTTGCCGCCAAGCCCTTGGTTGCTCTGGTACAAGCGACCGGCCGCCCACTGGGACGAAGCGTTGCCGATCGGCAACGGGCGGCTTGGGGCTATGGTCTTCGGCGGCGTGCGACGCGAGCGGCTGCAACTCAACGAAGATACGCTCTGGTCGGGTGGACCGCGCGGCGACGCCGATCGCCCCGACGCCTGGCGGTCGCTGCCGGAAATCCGCAAACTGATCTTCGAGGGCAAGTACGCCGAGGCCGAGCGGCTTACCAACGAGACGATGACCAACCGGGGCGGCGGATACGACGGAGCATACAACGCCGCGTATCAGACGCTTGGCGATCTGTCGCTTAGCTTCCCCGTCGACTCCGGTCCAGTGGAAGACTATCGCCGCTACCTGGATCTCGACGCGGCCGTCGCCGGCGTCAGCTACCGAATCGGTGAGGCTACGTTCAAGCGGGAAACGTTCTCCTCGCCAGCGGATCAGGTGATTGCGATGCGAGTAACGTGCGACCGGCCCGGCCAGATCGCGTTGACCGCCCGGCTCGGCCGCGTTGCCGACGCCGAAGCCCTGTTCGTCAAACCGAACCGCATCATCATGCGGGGCCGGTGCGACGGCGGGACCGGCATGAAGTTCGAGGCCCAACTGCGGATCGTTGCCCCCGGCGGACGGATCAGCGGCTCGCGCAACCGCCTGCGAATCAGCGGAGCCGACGAAGCCGTCCTGCTCTTGGTCGCCGCCACCGACTATCGAGGCAAGGACCCCACCGCCGAGTGCGAGAAGACGCTCGCCGAAGCCTCGCGCAAGTCGTTTCGTGCCTTGCGCGAGGAGCACGTGGCCGAACACCGGCGGCTGTTCCGGCGGGTCGATCTGCAGTTGGGTTGGAACCTGGCCGTGCGCCAACCCACCGACGTGCGGCTGGGGCAGCTTCGCCAAGGCAAGAACGATCCGCACCTGCTCCCGCTGTTCTTTCAGTACGGCCGCTACCTGTTGATCTCCAGCAGCCGGCCCGGTTGCATGCCGGCCAACCGACAGGGGCTCTGGGCCGACGGCTTGAAACCGCCATGGCACTGCGACTATCGCACTAACGTCCACCTGCAAATGAACTACTGGCCGGCCGAAACGTGCAATCTGGCCGAGTGCCACCGGCCGCTGTTCGATCTGATCGAGTCGCTACGCGTGCCCGGGCGGCGGACGGCCCGGGCGTATTTCAACGCCCCGGGGTTCGTTTGCCACGCGATCACCAACGCCTGGGGATGGACCTCGCCCGGCTGGGAGGCCCGTTGGGGTTGGTTTCCCACCGGCGGCGCGTGGCTCTGCCGTCATCTTTGGGAGCATTACGAGTTCGGCCGCGATAAGGAGTTTTTGCGGCAGGCCTATCCGACGCTGAAGGAGGCCTGCGAGTTCTTCCTCGCCACGATGGTCCCCGACCGCGACGGCCGCCTGGTGACCGCGCCGTCCACCTCGCCCGAGAACCGGTTCGGTTATGGAGAAGGGCAAGTCGCGTCGGTCTGCGCCGGTTCGTCGGTCGATCGGCAAATCGTCTGGGATCTGTTCGGCAACACGATCGAGGCAAGCGAAGTCCTGGGCATTGACGAGGCATATCGCAAGCGGCTGACCGACGCCCGCAACCGCATCCGCCCGCCCGAGGGTGGCCGGCACAACCAGCTCAAGCAGTGGACGGAAGACTTCGACGAGCCGTGGCCGTTCCACCGGCATCTTTCGCATCTATTCGCCCTCTACCCGGGCCGCCAGATCACGCCGCGGCAAACGCAGGACCCGGCCGCCCGATGCCGCGAGACGTTGAACCGGCGACTGCAAGCCGGTGGCGGCCTCGCCGGTTTCAGCCGGGCATGGATCGCCGGCTGTTTCGCTCGGCTGGAGGACCACGATCAGAGCCACCGCAATCTGGTGGCCCTCTTGGCCGAATCAACGCTGCCGAACCTCCTCTGCAACGGCCCGCCGATGCAAATCGACGGTAACCTCGGAGCCACGGCCGCGATTGCCGAGACCTTGTTGCACAGCCACGCCGGTGAAATCTACCCGCTGCCGGCCCTCTCGCGGCAGACGTTTCCCGACGGCCGTTTTCGAGGGCTTTGCGCCCGTGGCGGCTTGGAGGTCGACGCCCGCTGGTCGCAAGGCATCGTGAAGAGCCTGATATTGCGGGCTCACGTCGACGGCACCCATCGCATCCGCCCGCCGTCGGGACACACGATTTCCGAAGTCTTCAACAACGCCGAACCGTTAGAAGTGCTCCGCGACAACGAAGGCGTCATCACGCTAGAGGTCCATGCGGGAGAGACGTACGACCTGAAGTTGTAGCCACCCATTTAGCCCCGGGTGAATACACCCGGGGGAAACACGCGGTTGAATACACCCGGCGGAAACCAAAACCACTGAGCACGCCAACCCGTCACGTCGCCGCCGTGTATTCACGGCGGGCTAAATAGCTGAAACGCACCCTACAATTGCTCGTTCCATCGCAAACAACCATATTTCTCGGCGACCAATCGGGCCGTGCGGTTTCGCGGCCAATCCGTCAACGGCTCGGTGGCGCCCCAGGCGGAGATCAACGCCCGGCGAATCGTTTCCGGCTCCAGCGGCAGATTCGCAACGAACGTAGCGTGTGGACGGTCGTCGCGATAGTCCGGCTGACGCGGCGGAAACGCCAGGCACTGCTCGATCAAGTCCAAGCGGAAATCGTACAGCAGCGTCCCGTGATAGAGCAGGTGGTCGCGCTTCTGGCGGACGCTGTTGCCCGAGAATTTTAGTTCACCCAGGGCCAAATCGCTGATCCCGCGGCGTTGCACGTTCGGCTGAAGTTTCTCCAGGGCCCCGGCCAGCGTCATCAACACAAGGTGATGGGCCCGGTCAACCGAGCGAAGCGAAGGGTCCGCGGAACAACTGAGCACGACGCCGTACATCAGGCAGCCCGGGCCCGTAACGATGGCCGCCCCGCCGCTGATCCGCCGCAGCACGGGCACTGCCAGCCGGCGGCAGGCGTCGCGATGGACCTCTCCGCCGATGCGCGACGACCGGCCCACCACGACCACCGGCTCGGTCGGCTCCCAGAACCGCAACGTTTCGATCGGCCGCCCCGCCGCCTCGGCCTCCTCCAACAGGGCCTCGTCCAGTGCAAGATTCTCAGCCGGGCTCGGCAACGTCAGGTCCAGGTATCGCATCACACCATTGTGACGCATCCCGCCGGTATGTGAAACCCGTCACCTTGACGGGCAGTAAACATCCGCGGTACTATTCAGCCTCCGTGAGTATTTAGCCCCCGTGAGTATTTAGCCCCCGTGAGTATTTAGCCCCCCGTGAGTATTTAGCCCCCCGTGATTACACGGGGGGAGAATAAACACCCAAGGAAACAACAATCACACCGCCCCCCCGGGTGTATTCACCCGGGGCTAAATAGGTTATGCCCGAATCTAACTTGACACCTGAAAAACTCTCCGCCCGCGCCGTGCTGTGGAGGCTCGTCGTGCTGCCGGGGTTGGTTGTTGCGC
>JABMRB010000459.1 GCA_013202865.1 Candidatus Nealsoniibacteriota bacterium
TCAGTTCTCAGAGTTAAGTATTTCGCTTCTAAACGTCGCCCCGAAGTCCTGAACCCGAGTCCCGAGTCCCGAGTCCCGAATCCCGAATCCCGAGTCCCGAGTCCCCACTCCCCACTCCCCACTCCCCGGTGCGTTTCACGCACCCTACAGACTTCCACCACGGCAACGGCTCGGCTATGATGGTGGCGTCGACAGTTTGACGTCTTGGGCGTGATAAGGGAGTCATCCGATGCGACCGGCCGCCGTGTTCTTCTTCTTGTGCGTGGTGCTTTCTCTGGCGAACGTCACGTCCGCCGACGACGGCAACCGGCTGGCGTATCTCGACGGGCCGTGCGATCCGTACTATCCGGGCCGGACATCGCCCAAGTTGGTTACGCCGCAATGGGTCGGCGAACCGGACGTCGAGGCCGTGATCGTGTTGGCAATCGACGACCTGAGCGACACAACCAAATACGAAACATTTCTCCGCCCGATCCTCGACCAGCTCAAGCAGATCGACGGCCGGGCCCCGGTCAGCCTGATGACCAACCAGGTCGATCCGAAAGATCCGCAGTTGCAACGGTGGTTGAAGGAGGGCCTGAGCTTGGAGGCCCATACGTCGCGGCATCGCTGCCCGTGCCTGCAAGGGGGCGATCTGGCGACGGTCAAGCAGTCGTACGATAGCAACTTGGATCTGATGGCGTCGATCCCAAACAACCGGCCGGTCGGCTTCCGCATGCCGTGTTGCGACTCGATGAGCTCGGTCAGCCCGCGATACTTTACGGAGGTGATGTTCAAGACGACGCCCGGAGGCCATTTCGTAACCATGGACTCGTCGGTCTTCTTGCTGTTTACGGCCGACGATCCGGCCCTGCCCCGCGAGTTGGTTCTCGAGCCCGACGGCCGCGAGCGGTTCCGCAAGTACGTGCCGACCGACCGGGTAATGGTCAACCTGATCGAGGATTATCCGTATCCTTACACAATCGGCAACCGGATCTGGGAGATCCCGCCGGTAATGCCCAGCGACTGGGACGCTCAGCACCTCCACGGCACATGCAACGACAAGACGGTCGCCGACCTGAAGGCCGCGGTTGACGCGGTCGTCATTAAGCAGGGCATCTTCTCGATTTGCTTTCATCCCCACAACTGGATCCGCAACGATCAGATCATCGAAGTGATCGACCACGCGGTAAAGAAGCACGGGAAGAAGGTCAAGTTCCTCACGTTTCGCGAAGTTCAGGATCGGCTCGACGCGAATTTCCTCGGCGGCCGACCGTTACGGGCAAAAGACGGGCGGGATAACGGTATTCGGGTTCTCGACGCCGATGGCGACGGCCACATGGATGCCGTGACTGCCGAGGAGAAGGCACGGCTTGTCGGCCGAAAACTCCCATACCCGTTGCCCGATGGCACAGCGTCCCTCGCTGCCGGCGGCACTGCGATGTTCGACATTGAGGGCCGTGACGCGGGCCTGCGTTTTGTCGACGTCGATGAAGACGGCCACCTCGACGTGGTCTTCTCGAATGCAGAGCGTTATTCGATTCACCTGTTTACGTCGATGGAGAAGGGCTGGTCGCGCTGCGTGCTCTCCGGCAAACGAGGCGAGAAACCCGCCAAGGACGAACTGCCGATGATCGTCCGGGCCGACGGAACGAACAACGGCGCATGGTTCAAAGACCGGCATCTCTGGGTGCAAAACGAAGACACCGGCGGAAAGCTCCCCGGACACGTCGACAGCCGCTGGTTCACGAAGCTGTTGGCCGCCGAGACCGATCCACCGATGCGTTCGCCCGAGCAATCGCTTCGCGCAATGAAGGTCCGGCCCGGGTTCCGCGTGGAACTGGCCGTGGCCGAGCCGTTGGTGCGAGATCCGATCGACATCGCCTGGGGGCCCGACGGCAAAGCTTGGGTCGTGGAGATGGCCGACTATCCGATGGGTATGTCGCCCGACGGTCACCTTGGGCCGCCGGAAGAAATCGGCGTGCCCGGCGGCCGGGTTCGGTTCCTGGAGGACACCGACGGCGACGGCCAATATGACAAGTCGACCGTATTCCTCGATCCGATCGGCTGGCCCGCCGGCGTGATGCCATGGCGCGAAGGCGTGATCGTTGTGGCCGCCCCGGAGGTCTTCTACGCGGAAGACACCGACGGCGACGGTAAGGCCGACCTGCGACGCACGCTCTTCGCCGGGTTCGGCCAAGGCAACCAGCAACATCGCGTGAATCATCCGCGATGGGGGCTCGACAATTGGGTCCATCTGGCCAACGGCGACAGCAACGGGCAGATCCGCTCGGCCAAGACGGGACAGGTCGTCGACGTCGGCGGCCGCGACCTGCGCATCCGGCCCGACTCGGGCGAGCTGGACACGCAATCGGGCCGCGCCCAATACGGCCGCAATCGCGACGACTGGGGTAACTGGTTCGGCTGCAACAATCCCAACCCCGGATGGCACTACGCCCTGGCCGATCACTACATCCGCCGCAACCGCCACGTGGCGGCCCCGGCGCCGCGGGTCGATCTTACCTCGCAGCGCGACTCGTATCCGATCGGCCGAGTGATTACCCATTGCTTCTACGAGCAGCCCACGCCGCCGGAGGGCCAGCCGGGGATATGGACCTGCATTTGCAGCACGATGATCTACCGCGACGATCTGTTCGGGCCGCTCTTTACGGGCAACTTGTTCGTCTCCGACAGCGTCTACAACGTCGTCCACCGGATGGTCGTCAAGCCGCACGGCGTAACGTTTCGCGGCGAACGGGCCGTCGGCGAGGAGCGGTCCGAGTTCCTTGCCTCGGCCGATCCCTGGTTTCGCCCGGCCACGATCCGCACCGGACCGGACGGGGCACTCTGGGTCTGCGACATGTACCGCCCGGTGATCGAGCATCCCGAGTGGATCGACGAGCGGCTGATCGACAAGCTCGACCTTCGCGAGGGTCACGCTCTGGGGCGGATCTACCGCATCGTCCCGGTGGGCAGCAAGCCGCGGCCGATCCCGCGGCTGGACAAGCTGGACACGGCAGGCCTGATCGCCGCGCTGGACAGCCCCAGCGGCTGGCAGCGAGACATGGCCCAGCAGATGCTGCTGTGGCGCGGAGACAAGGCAGCGGTTCCGATGCTTCAGAAGACGGCCGTCGAGGCAAAGCGGCCGCTGGCCCGATTGCACGCGCTGTGTACGCTCGAGAGTCTCAAGGCCGTGGGCAAGGAAACCGTGCGACGGGCCCTGGCCGACGTGCATCCGGGCGTGCGGCGGCATGCCGTGCGGCTGAGCGAGCCGCTGCTGAACTCCAACCCGGCGGTCGGCGAGATGCTCGTGAAGCTGGCCTTCGACGCGGACGCCCAGGTCCGCATGCAGGTGGCGTACAGTCTTGGCGAGTGGAACGATCCCCGGGCAAGCCGGGCACTGGGTGAGCTGGCCGTTGCTGCCGACGGCGATCCGTTGCTGACGGCCGCCGTGATGAGTTCCGCCACGCACGACCTGGATCGGATGGTCGCGGCGATTCTGGATGATCCGGAGAAGGCACCGCAGCGGGCGGAGTTGATCGGGAAGTTGGTTGCGATGGCGGTGGCGATGGGGGATACCAAGTCGGTGGCCGCGATGCTGGAGACGGTCGGTGCGAAGCCGCAAGCGGCCTATGGGAATTGGCAATATGCGTTGACGGCGCGGATTCTGGACGACTTGGCCCGGCAGCGGACGTCGCTGGCAAAGCTGGTTGCCGGCGGCGGGACCGAGATGGACCGCTCTGCCGGGCGGCTTGCCGGCTTGTTTGCTGCCGCCCGTCGCACGACGAGTAACGTGCAGGCAACGGTAGCCGATCGAGTCGCTGCCATGCAGGTTCTCGGCCGTACTGTAGATCGCCGCGAGGAAGACCTCGCGGTGCTGGCCGGGCAGCTCGTGCCGCAGACGCCCATGGAGTTGCAGCTTGCCGCGGTAGAGACCCTGGGCCGGCTCAACGGGTCGCAGATCCCCGAGTTGCTCCTGCAAGGCTGGTCGCAGCAGGGCCCCAAGGTCCACGGCGCGATCTTCGACGTGCTCTTGCGGCGCGAGCCGTGGACCGTCGCGTTGCTCGATGCGATCGAAAACCGGCCCAATCTGGCCGTCGCGATCGGTACCACGCAGCGCGATCTGCTTGTGCGACACCGTAGCGAGCCGATTCGCCGCCGGGCCGAGACACTGTTCGGCAAGCCGACCACCAAGGCCCAGATCGACGACGCGTTGAAGAAGTTCCAGGGCGTGGCGAAGATGAAGGGCGATGTTCCTCGCGGCAAGAAGATGTTCACCGAGGCTACCTGTGCCGACTGCCACAAGCTGGAAGACGTGGGCAAGCACGTCGGTCCCGACCTGCGCACACTGGTCGATAAGTCGGCCGACGCCCTGCTGGTGGCCACGATCGATCCGAACCGGGCGCTGGAGGACCGCTTCGTCGAGTACACGGCGATCACCACCGACGGCCTGCAAATCAACGGCTTGCTTCTGGAAGAGACGGGCAACAGTGTGACGCTGGCCGACGTGAAGGGCGAGTCGCACGTGATCCTGCGGAAGGACCTGGAGGAGTTGGTCAGCAACAACCGCTCGCACATGCCGGAATCGCTCGACGCGAAGCTCGACTTGCAGCAGATGGCCGATCTGATCGCGTTCATCGCCCAAACCGGGCCGCCCTGCAAGGAGTTTCCCGGCAACCGGCCCGAGATCGTTCGTGCCGGGGCGAACGGTTCCGTCGAGTTGCCCGCCGCCAAGGCTGCGATCTACGGGCCGAACCTTATCTTCGAGTCCAAGTATCGCAACTTGGGCTGGTGGTCGGCGGCGGAAGACCACGCCGTCTGGACGTTCGAGCTTCCCCGCGGCGGCGTGTACGACGTGTGGCTCGATTGGGCCTGCCAGAGCGGCGAGGCGGGCAAGACGTTCCGCCTTCAGGTCGGCGAACAGACGATTACCGGCACCGTTCCGCCATCGGGCACCTGGGACCGTTACATGCAACGAGTGTTCGGCCGGATCGTGCTTACGCCGGGCGAGCACCGGCTGATCGTTCGCTCGGCCGGGCCGATCTCCGGACCGCTGATCGATCTGCGCTCTGTAAGTTTGTTGCCGACGGAGCCTACGGAGGCGTCGCCGCTGGATCGTCGGTGAGGGACGTGATTTTCCGCAACGCTTCAGTGACCGCGTCTTCCAGGACGGTTGCGTGGTTCTTGTCGGCCGAGAAGTTCCCCGGCACGAGTCGCCCAAACCGCAACAGACGGCCCGCCCCGCGCAGCCGTGATATCCTCGACAAGCTGCACAGCCGTGCCACACCGTCTGCCGGATGCCGTAGAGTGGGTCCCGGACTACCATGCCTGCTGAAGTCCGGCCGCCATTGGCGACGATCAAGAACAAGGTGGGCCATGTCGTTGCGATTAGGTCTATCCGATTACCGCTCCATCCGTCGTCTCCCGGAGGTTACCGTCATGTGGCGAGCACTGTTCCTGGCCGTTGGCCTTTACGTGATGATTCTGGGCGCCGAATGCCTGGCGGTGGAGAACGTCAAGCTGAAGCTTCGAGACGCCCCGCCGCCTCCGCAGAACGCTTGGGAGACTCCGCCGACGGAGGGACCGCAGAAGGTGATCACACCGCCACGTTGGGCCCCCTGGAGCCTGATGTCCACCGGCGCGGTCGTCTGCCTCTACTCTTTTACGATCCCCCGCCGGATGCAGGGGAATTGACCCCGCCGTTGCTGCTGCGGCTTTCGAGATTGCCTTCGCGGAAAGCGGCGGCCATGGCCTTGGGTACCTCGGCCTCGGCCAGCACGACCATCGCGCGGTTCTTAGCCACCGCGGCCTTCATCTCTTGTTCCCAGGCGGTAGCCATCGCGCGGCGTTCTTCGGCCTTGGCGCGGGCGACTCGCGTGTCGGCTTCGGCCTGATCGGCCTGCAAGCGGGCTCCGATGTTCTGGCCCACGTCGATGTCGGCAATGTCGATCGAAACGATCTCGAACGCGGTCTGGGCATCCAGCCCACGTTTCAACACGGCCTCAGAAATCCGGTCGGGGTTCTCCATCACGTCCAAATGGGACTTGGCCGA
>JABMRB010000460.1 GCA_013202865.1 Candidatus Nealsoniibacteriota bacterium
AGGTTGAAGCCAACTTCGTCGCAAAGCGCCAACAATAGCCGAAAATGGTACAACGAACGCAAGGGTGCACCGGGTGTCCATGCGCCACCCAGGTTCAACACAAAGCTCGCATCCGGCTTCAAGATCCGTTTGATTTGCTCGGCGAACGGAAGGAACCACTCAACGTAGTACTTCTGGTCGGCGTTCCCGTATTCCTTCTTGAAATGCAGCGCATAAGGTGGCGAGGTGAGGACAAGATCAATGCTGTCGTCAGGGACACTCTCCATGAATGACAGACTGTCTGCACAGTATGCCTTCCCCAGCTTCGTTCGATACAACGGTTTCGGCTTTTTCGGCATCTATCCAATCCCCTTTAGTAGATCCCCGAGATCATTATACCAAGGAGTCAAGTCGTCGGCACCCGGCAACGGGACACGCTGCATCACAGCCAACTTGCCTTCGTGCAACCGGTGTCGCGCTAGGTCAAGTGTCTTCGCAAAGAGGAAATCTGTCCAGTCACCGGTCTTCTTTCCCAGACACACGCCCAGGACGTCGAATTGGTCAACTCCATAGTACCTGCTAGTCGGATCGCCCTTGGCCGCGCGAGTCTTCTGGGTCTCAACCTTGTAGGCAACGATCTCTCCACCCGAGCGGTAGGCTTCGTTGCGGTCTCGAACGTTCTTGCACTCTGCCAACAGCGGCGTGGAACACCCCGGCAGCCAAATACTGAAGTCAGGACGTCCATCTTCATCGTGAACTTGATACCTGTCGATGACCGTTCCGACCATCGCCTTCACCTTCTTCTCCATGTGGACTTCCGAGACCGCGCCCTCGATCGTCACTTGGGCTCGAAACCGCTGCGCCAGCGCGTCCAGAAGCTCATACGCCGTCAATCCGTACTTGGCTTCCAATGGGTGTTCCATCCCCCGAACCCTCCTGATGATTGGTCTCCTCAATCGTCGGATTCTACTGCCACCGGTTGCGTGATACAAGGCCCCGCGATCTCTTGCCCCCCCCAGGCGGTTGAGGAGAACCGCAGGCTGGGTCGAGGCACGACGCCCAGCTTTTCGGCCCTCTTTGCGAATCCACCTCAATCGAATACAATAGTGATGCTATCATGCAGCCCGTATCCCCGTCATCGGGAGCAGTTGTTATGAACAAGATCGTACACGGCGTAATTCACGGCAAGACGATCCATCTGACAGAGGACCCCGGCATTGCCGACGGGCAAGAGGTCCAGGTCGCGCTGGCAGCCGTCCCGCCCGAGAAGGCCTGGGGTGACGGCATCCGCCGTTCGGCCGGAGGCTGGGCCGACGATCCGGAAATGAACGCGGTGATGGAGCGGATTCAGGAAGATCGCGGCCGGGAACGACGGCCCCAGGTGCCGTAATGAGCTTCCATCTCATTGGTGGACGCTCCGCGTCCGCATCATAGAAAGATGGAAACAATACCATGAGACCCCTCTACATCGCTTTGGCCGGTTGCTTATACCTGGGCGGGCTGCCATCCTTGGCTCGAAGCGCAGATAAGACGGCAACGCTCTGCCCCTTCCACCCCCAAACCGCCAAGGTCTCCGATCAGCAGGGCCACAAGTTCGTCTGGCGAGAGAAGTGTGGGAATAATTCGGAGGACCATCAAGTCGGCGGCGGGTTCGAGTGGGAGCGCGATTCGCGGAACTTCCTGGCGTTGGGCGAGGCCTGGGTTCGTGGGCAGCGGCGTAAGGGGCTGTTGATGCTGGCGTTTCCTGACGGCGATCGGCTTAGCGCCGTGTGGAACGTGGATTATGCGAAAGACCACGCGTTGAAGATCCAATATGCCCTGACCGACCAGGCGGCCGCGTCGAGTTCCAACGGGCTGAAATTCTCCGTGCTCGCCACCGATGATCAGGGTAATGAGCACACGCTGATCGACGACACGCTGAAGCCCGGCGATACGGCCGTCCGCGAGAAACAGCTTCGTTTCGACTTCAACGTGCAGAACATCAAGTTCATACACGACAACCTCGGCAAGGAAGTCTGGGACGTGCTCTGGATCAACCCCGAAGGCCTCGTCGTGCCTAAGATCCCCCCGGCCGCCATGGTCAAGCGCCCGCCGACGCCCGCTGCGAACAACCCGGCAGAGACCGTTGGCCTGCCGAGCCCGCAGCAGATCGCATCGCTACGCGTGGCCATCGAAGACCTGATGCAGACGTTCCCTAAGCGATACACCAACGGCACGGAATTCCTGAAACGACTCGAGCAAATCGAAAAGCAAACAGCCGACGCGAAGCCCGATCAGCCGACCGACCTCGGCCCGCAGTTCGACGCCTTGCGCCGCGAGGCGCTCGTGGCCAACCCGTTGATCAGCGGGCAGCCGATCCTGTTCGTTGTGCGGCAGCAGTATCGCAGCCACTACCACGCCATCGACACGCTCTTCCACACCGACGAATTCAACCCCGACCGCGGCGTCATGCACAGCACCCTGTTCGGGCCGGGCGGGGCGATGAAGTCGATCGACTTCGGCCGCGGTGGCAAGGTGACAACGCTGCTGGAAGTGCCCGACGGGATCGCCCGCGACCCGGACGTCTACTTCGACGGCCGGAAGATCGTCTTCGCCATGCGCCGCCGCGTCGCCGAGGACTATCACCTCTGGGAGATCAACACCGACGGCACGGGCATCCGCCAGCTCACCCGGGCCGAAGGCGTGGCCGACTTCGACCCGATCTACCTGCCGGACGACACGATCGTCTTCTCGTCCACCCGCGAGCCTAAGTACAACATGTGCAGCCGCGACATCGCGGCCAACCTCTTCCGCATGGAGGCCGACGGGGCGAACGTCCACCAGATCACCAAAAACACCCTGTTCGAGAACCACGCCGAGCTGATGCCCGACGGGCGGATCCTCTATGCCCGCTGGGAGTACGTCGACCGCAACTTCGGCGACGCGCACGGGCTGTGGACGGTCAACCCCGACGGCACAAACCAGGCCGTCTATTGGGGCAACAACACGGCCGTACCCGGAGCCGTCTTCAACGCCCATCTGATGCCCGGCACGCAGCAGGTCGTCTGCATTCTAGGGATGCACCACGACCGGCTCTGGGGGGCGCTGGGTAT
>JABMRB010000461.1 GCA_013202865.1 Candidatus Nealsoniibacteriota bacterium
CGACGGAAGCGCGGGGGCAAGCCCCGCGGCTCGCTCCGGGTCGTGTCTATCGATTCTCCACTTCCTCGGAAATTCGTCGGCGGTATTCGTCGACGCGGGGGAGATAGCGGGCGGGGACGGCGTCGTGCCCGCCTCCCCCACCGCCGGAACGTCCTTCGGCGGCAGCGTCGACCATCGCGGGCCGCTGCGGATTACTTCCGCCGGCGTTGAATCGGCTCGGCGCGTTGTCCTGAGATCCATCCTGCTCGCGACCCTCGCCGTAGTTGCCGGCCATGCCGGGCAGACCGCCGTAGAGTCCCATCCCGCCACGCTGGGCGCTATTGCCTCCCATGCCGTATCCGCTGCCCATCCCGGCACCGCTGCCGGGGGTCATGCCCATCTGGGCCAGGATCTGGGCAATCGAGTTGCCCAAGCCCTTGCTCAGGCCCGGTTGGAAGATCAGGCAGTTGCCCGCACAGTTGCCCATCCCTTCCGCTCCCTCGCACTGTTTGAGGAACTTTTCGAGGATATCGGCCGCCTCCTTGGCCTCGTCGTAGCCGATCGTACCGGAGAACTCTGCCAAGCCGGCCTCGGCCGCGATCATCCGCTCGGTCGCGCCGCTGAAGCGCACGGCGTCGACGAATTGCGTGGCCGTTTCGCGGAGCTTCTCGAACTCGGGTTTTTCGGGCAACTGCTCGACGTGGTCGTCGATATCGTCCAACAAGTCGGTCAGCGCGCCGCGAATCTGGGCCTGCTCCTGCTCCAGCTCCCGCATCCGGGCCTTCAGCACGGGGTTGTCTTCGCCGTCGCGGCCCCGTAGCGACGCAAGCCGCTCGGCCAGATCCTTCTGCCGCATGACCAGCACGGTGAACCGCGATTGATCGACCAACAGCGGGAAGACCAATTCCAGGTGCTCCAGCGGCTGCATCGCTTGCTGATCGAACTCGGACCGCTCGCCGGCCAGTTGGGCATTCATCTCGTCGAGCTTCTTTTCCAACTGCTCGTTGAGCAGGTTCTCCTGTTCGAGCAGCTTCTCTAGTTCCTTGGCCATCGCGTCGGTCATTGAGGCGGCCTGCTCGAGCTGCGGTGTGAGGTTCTTGTCGATGTCGTACGGCAGCTTGTTCTGGGCCAGCTTCTTCAGGGCGTCCGATTCCTTGCGCAACCGCTTGACTAGCCGTTTCAGCTCCTGACGCGTTTGCTCGGCGACGGGACTCTCCGGCGGCAGGTCCTTGAGCTTTTTGCGCAGCCCGTCCGCCTCCTTGGCAAGTCCTTCCATCCGGCGCCGTGCCTCGCGATACTTCGACATCATCACGTCCAACCCCTCGCGGACCTGAACCATCCGCTCGAACTCCTCCTGCGAGATGATCTGCACGGTGACCACGGCACTCTCCGAGCCCTTGGCTCCGGCCGGGTCGTTGTCTTCCACCCGGGCGAAGAGTTTGATCACGTCGCCCGGCTGCAATCCGTACTGCTGAAGCGGCAGGTAAAGCTGCTCGCGAACCCGCCGGCCGGGCGATTTGGCCAGACGGATTTCGGTGGCCATGGGGCGGGAGTCGTTCAGACTGCGGTAGAGTTCCACCTTGGAAACGCCGCAGTCGTCCTCGGCGTCAACGATCACAGGCAAGGCGGCGGTCGGCGTGGCCAGCGAGTTCTTCTCGGGCTTCTCCAGGCGGATGAACGGTCGTTCGTCGGCCAGCAACGTGATGCTGCCGGTGAAGGTCTGCTGCGAGGGCTGCGGCTGCGGCTCGGCCGTGTCGATCACCTTCAAAGCAAACTTTCCGTCGGCGGTGATCTCGAAAGTGCCCTCGGCCTCGTGGGCGTCGGCGGTGGGATTCATCCTGAGTTCCGCCGTGCCTGCTTCGGTAACGATCGAGATCGTGCCGCCGGAGAGCGGGCGGTTGCTGCGGGCCCGGATGCGGACCTTGGTACCCGGCAGCCCGGCCACGCCGCCGCTGGGCATCGGGCCCTTGTACGGGCCCTGTTTGGCGTGGGCGTAACGCGGCGGTGTGATCCAAAACAGCACTTCCTCGATCCGCGGCACCGTGGTCACATCCAGCCGATACCCCTTGCTTCGGGCGCGGTAGCTGCGGACGTGGTAACGCCCCGGCTCCGTGACCTTAGCCAGCGACGCCCGCCAGCTTCCTCCCGACTCGGGGAACATCGGCAACGTTTCCACACCGCCGACGTCGCTCTGCAACACCAGTTCCAATCGCTCGACCGTGCCGCCGGTAACCTTCGCCCGGACGTCCAGCGGCTCGCCGTAGATCACCTTGGCATCGCCGGGAGTGACCTCAAACTTGATCTGCGAGAAGGGCGGCACGTCGCCGAAGGGGTCGGTGAATCGGCTCCACTCGGTTCGGGCGACGTCCCAGAGGAAGAAGACCAACAACAGACTCGCACCCAGCAGCAGGCCGAACGTCCCCCAGGAACGTCCCAGCGGCCGGATCGGCACCGCCCGCGCCATGGGCACTCCGGCAGCCACCCGCTCTGCCCGGCCGACGGCCATGCGGGCGAGATCCACGCTGATCTCGGCAGGCTGATTGGCGTCGCCGCGGCTGAGGTCCAACCCGGAAAGCACCTGTCCGCCGGAGCCGGCCGCACGGTCCAGGCGCCCAGCAACGGCCCGATCGGCCGCCGTCCGAACGGTCGCCACGGTCAATGCGACGAGCAACCCCAGGGCCGCCACACCGGCGGTGGCCAGCATCCCGATCCGCCACCCGGGCGAAGGTTCCCAGAGCAGGTCGAGCCAGGCGGCCGCCAGCAGCATCACGATCGCGGCGGCCAACGTCCAAGCCACGGCCGCCGCCGAGCCAATCAAGAACAACCGCCAGCGAACCCGGCGGAGACGTTCGGAAAGCGAGTTGTCGGTCATGGCGTTGTCCTTAGCAGAGCGGTTTACGGTTGTGGGTGGGGGACTGGGGGCTCGGGGCTGGGGGCTCGGGGCTGGACACCGATGCGTGGGAGCGGGCGTTTCCGTTGGGGTGGCAGTTCAACTGCCACGTCCTCTCCTGCCCACGCCGACGCAAGGCAACTACCGAATAGCTTATCGTCATCATACAAACCGCCAAACCCTAAACCCCAGTCCCGAGCCCCAAATCCCAAATCCCAAA
>JABMRB010000060.1 GCA_013202865.1 Candidatus Nealsoniibacteriota bacterium
GGACTGGGGACTGGGGACTCGGGACTGGGGGCTCGGGACTGGGGGCTCGGGACTGGGGGGAATGCAACCTCACGAGACCCGAATCCCCCGCCCCCAGCCCCCTTGCCTCCTGAGCAATCGCCGTTTCGGTGGTAGCACGCGTGTACAGTTTGAGCATTTCGGCGCCGCCTCTGGCAACGTCTCGGCCTCGGCGGTAGACTCATGGTGGTTTACGTCTCGGTGGATGGCTGGGGTCGAGTCGCGAGCAACGAGCGACGAGCCCCCAGTGGCAGACGATCTGGGGGCTTCCTGCTCGTTCCTCGCAGTGCGACCCCAGCCACCCTTGTGCCACAGTTACTCTCCTTCGGTTATCCCCTAGAAAGGGCTTTCGGGTGCAGATTCACTCCAGAGAAGACGCAGAAGACGCCGGTCGTGCTCGCGAGATCCTCCAACGGACCTTCGGTTTCGACGACTTCCGCGAGGGCCAGGAGCCGGTTATCTCGCGGCTGTTGGCCGGCCGGTCGGCCCTGGCCGTCTTCCCCACCGGCAGCGGCAAGAGCCTCTGCTACCAATTGCCGGCGCTGCTGTTGGACGGCTTGACGCTGGTTATCTCGCCGCTGATCGCGCTGATGAAGGACCAGATCGACTTCCTCGTCTCGCGCAACGTCCCGGCGGCACGGCTCGATTCGACCCTCGACCGCGACGAAACCTTGCAGGTCTACCAGGAGTTGAACTCCGGCCGGTTGAAGTTGCTCTACGTTTCGCCGGAGCGTTTGGGTAACGAACGGTTCCTGCACTGCCTGCGGCGGCTGCAGATTTCGTTGCTGGCGGTCGACGAGGCCCATTGCATCAGCGAGTGGGGACACAACTTCCGGCCCGACTACCTGAAGATCGCCCGGCTGGCTCGCCAACTGAACGTCGGCCGCGTGCTGACGCTCACCGCCACCGCTACGCCGCAAGTCGCCCGGGACGTTGCCCGCGAGTTCGACGTCGCCGACGAGGACATGATTCAGACCGGGTTCTATCGGCCGAACTTGAAGCTCTACGTCACGCCCTGCGAAGCGAACCAGCGCAACGGCTTGCTGCTTCAAAGGATGGCCGACCGGGAGCCGGGTCCGGCAATCGTCTACGTCACGCTGCAACGCACCGCCGAGGAAGTGGCCGATCTGCTGGCGAGCCACGGCCACGACGCCCGGGCGTATCACGCCGGCATGGAAGCGGACCAGCGGGCGAAGATTCAGGACACGTTCATGGCCTCGCCGCGGATGACCGTCGTGGCAACGATCGCTTTCGGCATGGGGGTCGACAAGGCCGACATCCGCTACGTCTATCACTACAACCTGCCCAAGGCCCTGGAGAACTACGCCCAGGAGATCGGGCGGGCCGGGCGCGACGGCGCCGATTCGATCTGCGAACTGCTTGCCTGTGCCGACGACGTGGTCGCGTTGGAGAACTTCTCCTACGGCGACACGCCCACGGCCGAGCAGGTCACCGCGGCGGTCGGCGACGTGTTCAATCGCGGGGACGTGTTCGACGTTTCCGAGTACGAACTGGCGGGCCGGCACGACGTCCGCCCGGTGGTGGTCCGCACGCTGCTGACCTACCTGGAGTTGGCCGGTGTGATTCGCGCGACCGGGCCGTTCTACTCGGAGTACAAGTTCCAGCCGCAGAAGTCGTCGCAGGAGATACTCGCGCAGTTCGACGAGCCGCGGGCCGATTTCCTCCGCGGCGTGTTTCGCCATGCCCGCAGGGGCCGCACCTGGTTCACGCTCGACGTGGACCAGACGGCCCGGTCGATCGGCGAGGCCCGGCAGCGGATCGTTGCGGCGCTGGGGTACCTGGAGGAGTCGGGCGACCTGATCGTGCAGGCGGCGGGCGTGCGGCAGGGATATTGCGTCGAGCAACTCCCCGACGACCTCGCGCTGCTTTGCCGCGAGCTTGCCGAGAAGTTTCAACATCGCGAGCGGCAGGACATTGCCCGGGTCCAACGGATGCTGGCATTGGCCGAGCACGACGGTTGCCTAACGCAATTCCTGTTATCGTATTTCGGCGAGACCCGCGACGCCTGCGGGCACTGCGGCCGATGCGAGGGGATTACCGCAGCGCCTCTGCCGCCGGCTCGCTACAAGCCGCCGGACAACTCCGCCGCCGGTAGGGTACGTGCCGTTCGCGCCGAACGCCACGACGCACTAGCCACGTCGCGGCAACTCATCCGGTTCCTCTGCGGCCTCTCTTCACCGGCCACGAGCAAGGCCAAGTTGCGGCGGCATCCGATGTTCGGCGTGTTCTCGTCGGTGCCGTTTCACGAAGTGGCGGCGTTTGTCGAGGCCGGGAGTTGAGCAATCCAGCGAGCCGTCGGGTTTACTCCGGCGCCGGTTTCAACTGCTTCAACAACCGCACGGCGGCTTCGGCCATTTTCTCGCCACTGCCGCTTTGGATGCGGCTGTTGACCGTCTCGTAGCTGCCTTCGGCGAACGCCTTGCTCGTGGGGATGTAACCCGGGGCGTCCTGGCAAAGCTCGATCACCAGCGTAACGGCGAACGGTGAGGCACGCTTGATCTGAAGTCCCAGATCGACGAACACCTCGCCCGGCAGTCCCACCACGGCCAGGTCCTCGCCCAGGCGAAAGACTTGCACTTCGAGCGGCATCGTCTCACCGCCGCGGCGCCGCACTGCCAGGATCTTGTAGGCGGTGACGCGATCCATGAACGGCACGTCGCCCGAACTGATCCGCTGCATCGTCTGCCTCGCTCGGGCGACTTCTTCGTCGCTGAACTGCTGCAACGGCGCGACGACGATCTCCCGCCGCACGGTCACTGTCGGTCGATTCACAGACTTGAGCCGCGGCAACTCCGCGGTGACCGTGGCCGCCAAGGTTTCGCCGATGTGTTGAGTCTTCAGCCGCTCGCGCTGCGTGACGTCGATGTGGTTGATGTCGCCGCAGGTGCCGTTGCCGAACAGCGAAACGAATTTGCTGCCCAGTTTCTTGCTGAGCGATTGTTGCAGGTAGTAGGGATAGTCGGCGCTGTAGAGCGTGCCGCCGACGGTATCCAGGTGCAGTGCGAAAACGGTCAACGACGCCATCGGGCCGTCGTCGGCCACGCGGCGCAGCAGAACGATGCCGACGTCCGGGTCGATCGGTCCGGCGGTGCGAACAATGTTCGGGTTTAGCACACCCGGGTTGAATCGCACGGTGCCGTCTTTGAGATGAAACCGCCGGTTGAACGAGAGCCCTTGCTGCCGGGCAATACCGGCATGGAGCGTTACGGGCACCGATGCGGCCTGCGCGTCGGCGATTACTTGCACCAGCTTTTCGGTCAGCATGGCGGGAAAATCGACCTTCTCGCGCGGATCGTCACTGCCGTCGGCGACGGCTGCGTCGTGGAACTGCTGCCGCAGCGCGCCGAAATAGAGCGGCCCGGTATGCGTGTGCGTGGCGGCCAGGAGGACGTTGGCGGCCGGGATGCCGGTCTTCTTCTCGGCCGCGGTGCGGATCCGCTCGGACAGATCTCGCGGCAGCCCGATCAGGTCGCAGAAGACCATTGCCGCGCGGTCGTCTCCGTTGCCAAACACGATCGCCTTGGCCAGCAGCGGATCGTGCGTGCCGGTGGCCGGTCGTTCGTGGAAGTAGCCGCTCATTCGGTAGCCGACCGGTGGCGTCACGTCGGTCACCGCCACGCCGGCACGGATTTCTGCGCCACGCGCGGTGGGGCCGCTGCAAATTGCGATCGAGGTCAGAACACAGAGCAAGCCGCAAAAAGTCGATTTCACGGAAAGACCTCCTTATCATTCGGGCGAGCAAAGTTTAGCAGTCGGGCTTGCCCGACGTGGCAGCGCAGCCTCACGCCGGCGGCTCCAGCCGGTACGGCACCTTAGGCAGCAGCGCGGCGGCGGCCTTGCCCTGTTGGTCCTCGGCGTCCTTCTCGACGATCTCCTGGAGCCGCTTTCGGATCATCTCGCGGTCGGGGTGGGCGATCAATCGCCGCTCGACGGCGCGGCGGATCGTGCTGGACTTGTCCGCCAGCAAAGGGAGCAGATGCTCGACGATTACGTCCCCGCTGCGCAACGCCAGCATCCGCACCGCCATTTGTCGGACGTTGGTGTCCGCCGACGCAAGCAGCGGGACCGCCGCGTCGAGTTCTTCCTTCTCGACCGGTCTGTCTTGAAAACGCGAGTCGCTCAAGAGGCTCAACGCGGTATACTGCCGGCGGCGATCGGTGCTGCCGACCTGTTTCAGCACGTAGCTCATCACCGGTGTGTATTGATACCCCAGCAGCAGCGGCCGGCAAGCGTGGAACTTCAGCTCGTCGTCCTCCCCCTCGAACAGCGCGATCAACAGCCGCTTGACTTCCGGCTTTCGCGACGGATCGCCGCAAGGGTCGACGTAGATGACCACGGCCTCGACCACCTCGCGGCGGTCGCTCTTCAGGGCGTCGATCATCATCGACGGGAAATAAGTCGCGGCGGAGTTCGAGCGGACCGCCTGGCCGACGGCCTGCGTGACGAAGACCGCTACGTTCACGTCGTTGTGCGCCAGCAACGGCTTGAGCCGGTCGGTGTACTGGTCGTCGCCCGCCCTGGCGATGGTCATGATGCAAAGCCTGAGGATCGAGCTCCGGCCGCGAGGCGGCATTCCGGCCTGCAACGCCAAGCGGCAACGGCGGATCATCTCCAGCAATCGGACCTCGTCGTGAATCCCTGCCGCGTAGATCGAGAAAGCGGCCACGTAGCGGCTCTTGTCCTCATACTTTCGCGATTCCCATTCTCGCAGGATACGCACCGCCCGCCAGCTTACGTCGGCGTCGGGATGTTTGGCTGCTTCGATCAGGTAAGGCTTGATGCCCGAGCCGAATTGCGACAGTCGCTGCGAGGCCAGTTCGCGGATGCGGAAGTTGGCGTCGCCAAGCTGCTCGATCAGTTCCTCGACCCGCTTTTGGGCCACCTTGATCTTCTTGGGCTCGGCCGTATCGGGCAATAACTCGTCGAGCACCTCGACCAAGCCCCGCTGGCCCAGCGCGTGAAGCGGGTCCGGCTTGAACTTGTGTTGCCGGGCGAGCATGTCCTGCATGATGGCGAGGATCTCGCCGTCAGGTTGTTGTGCGGTGCCGGTTACAGGCAGCAGCAGGCCGAGAATTGCCGCAGCCACAAGGCACGCCGAAAGACGCAGGCCGCGCCGGGGGCGAACTCGTGCGGTCAGGGCGATATTGCGGCGATGCAGTCCGGTCTTGTACATGGTTTTCACGGTCTCTCCCGCGACGCGTTGCGCGGTCGGCTGCCGTGATCTATTCTACACCACGAACGCCGCGTATGGCAAGCTCTGTGGGACGGTCGTGGGGACCATCGCAACCGCAACGCCAACGGTGGCATAAACGCCCCGCTACACCCCGAACGCCATCGAATATCCTAGCAGAAAGATCCCGGCGTCAACCAGTGCATGGCTGAACCAGGGGCCGTAGAGCGAGCCGCTACGGTGGTAGAGCCATGCCCAGGCCGCCCCGCCGACGGCCACCGCCGCCGAAAACAGCAGGATCAGCCAGGGCCGGCCGGGGAAGAACATCGACAGCACAATCACATGATGGGCCATGAACCCCAGGCTCGAAATCACAATCGCCGGGCCCAGCTTCACCAGTCGCCGCAGTTGCCCGAACACGAACCATCGCCAATAGTACTCTTCTGCCAGCGAATGCCCTAAGGCATAGAACACGCCCATTCCGAGATACTTCAGCGGCGTATCCATCCCGATCCCGAACACCTTATCGTGGATCTGCGTAGCGGCCGCGTCCAGCAAGCCGGTCGACGCCAGCCAGGTGTGATACAGGATCGGTATGGCCGCCCCGATCAGCAGTCCGAACCCAAGGCACTCGGCCATCCCCTGTTTGCCCGGCAAGTGCCACCGCGGCCAGTTTCGCCGGATATAGAACACCCAGAAGACAGGCAAAGCGAACTGCGTGCCCTTGCAGATCCCATAGGCAGCCTGCTGCACCCACGGCAAGGCGTCGTCGAGCAGCACGAAATAGATCAGCGTGACGACCGACGGCAAAGTCAACCCAACCAGCAGTGCCGCAATGTCGGCGCGGCGGGAGGCTGGGGAGGCGTTGGGGAGTTGGGTGTTATCGGGATCGTTCATGGATACGATGTTAATCGTTTCTGGGCGCGGCCGCAAACGTTTCGCATTCCCTACACGGCGAGGTTCTCGCCAGGATATAACGTCGAGCCCGAAGGGCTCCAATTCATCAGCCCGGGGCAACGCCCTGGGAACCGGGATCCCCACGCGCCCATTCCGCCCTGAAAGGGCCCACCATCGTTCGGGCGTACGCGGATATGTCTCGCCCTTGCAGGGCTCTCCACGTCATGGTCCATCCGGTCCCCAGGGCGTTGCCCCGGGCTGGTGAATGTCAGCCTTTCAGGCTGGAGAACCGGGAGCCCCCCTCACACCCGCCCCTACGAACAAAACTTCTCCCGATACGCTTCCACCTCGATCATCGGTTGGCGTTCCAGTTCTTCGATGTTGTGCTCGAGTTGGCGGTAGTCGCTTTCGTGGACTTCGTATTGACGCATGATCGCGGGCAGGTCGCGCTTCAACTCGACCAGATCTGCTCGCTTCAGTCGCGACATGAACGTGCGTAACAGGCCGAACGCCATCCGGCCCAGTGCGATCGTCTCCTGGTTGCGGTGGATGCGGCGGTCGAGGTCGGTCTGGGCGAAGGCGTAGAGGCCGAGCCGTTCGTAGATGTCGATCAGCATGGCGGTCTCTACGCCGTAGCCGATCGGGAAGGGGATCTGCTCGAGGATCGAACGCCGCCCGGCGTACTCGCCCGAGAGCGGTTGCAAGATGGCGGCCAGTTCGGGATAGAAGAGGCTGAACAACGGGCGGATGAGGATCTCGGTCACCCGGCCGCCGCCGGTCGGACGCAGGCCGCCGGAGAAGGCCAACGGGCGGTCGTAGAAGGCCTTCACGTAATGCACCTCGGGGTCGCCGATCAACGGGCCGACCAGGCCGTAGACGAACCGCGGGTGGATGTTCTTGATGTCGGTATCGACGTAAACGATAATATCGCCGTTGAGCAGGTAGAGGGCCTTCCAGAGGTTTTCGCCTTTGCCGCGGTGGTCGCCGCACTCGGTCAAGTGCTCGGAGGCAACGTAGACGTCGGCCCCGAAACTGGCGGCGATCTCGCAGGTGCGGTCCGTGCTGCCCGAGTCGACCACGGCGATCTCGTCCAGCAGCGGGTAGCGGTCGGCTAGCTCCGCCTTGAGGATCACGATCTCCTGGCCGATCGTCTTCTCCTCGTTAAGCGTCGGCAGGCAGAGCGAGATCGAAAGGTTCTGACGCTCCTTGGCCTCGACCAACTGCTTGATGTCCCAGAAGTTGGAGTGGTGGAACGTCCGCTCGGCGAGCCACTGTTCAGCCTTCATAACGGTTCTCTCCTTGGTGGCCGGCCGGAAAACATCCTCAACGCTTGGCGAGATACGAACGATCCATTGCGGAATATCGAATGTCGAACAAGGATCATTCCTTGTTCGATATTCGATATTCAGTTTTCAATCCTCACCACTCTCCTCCCCGTTCACACCAATCCGGTCATCCAC
>JABMRB010000462.1 GCA_013202865.1 Candidatus Nealsoniibacteriota bacterium
CGGCGGCCACCAAAACCGGCGACGTGATCACCGGCCAGGCTGGCTCGTCCTCTGGCGAGGCTGGACAAAACTACAACTCATGCTCGACGGCTACCTCGCCGCCAAGCGAAAACAATGTGGGTAAACCTAAGGTTTCGGCCCGCCCTACACGCCGAAAGTCAGCGCTGGGATAATTAAGACAGGGCAATCGGCCATCTCACTCGGCATGAGTTTGGTAGGTATCGGCGGCGAGGTCTGCAATGGCCTCAGCGTCAACGGCAAGCTGCCCTCGGCACCGGAGTTCACGATCTCCACTAAAGACGGGGAGGAGGTGGCCGCCGGCAAATTCAAATATGGATGAGGTTTCACCTGCCGGTACTCGTGGCGAGTACCATCTGACCCGGCCGACGAATACCACGTCGCCATTCGTATGGACGCAGGTCCCTTCGAAATCAACGAAGACAATAACAGCATCATTCGTACGGCCGGCTTGAAGAAAAGCAATTAGCCGAGTTCCATCCCGCCGGAAGGCCGACACCGAGTCGGCCTTCCGGGTTTTTTTGACACATACGGAGGTTGAAAATGCGATCGTTTTATGCACTGGCAGCACTGGCAATCCTCTCGCTGCTTTCGTTTTCCGTTCTCGGTGCCGAGCCTGCCGAGGAGAAGAACAAAGCAGATCGTCTCTTCGATGATTTCGACGGAAAGCTCGCTCTCGACTGGAAGCAGATCCGTCCGGTCGCAACGCACCAGTCCCTCAGCAAATCGCCGGGGCAGTTGACCATCACGACTCAGTTCGGGTCGATTAACAAGACCGGCCGGAGCGAACTGCCAAAGAACATGTTTCTTATCGATCTTCCCGAGGGCGATCAGACGGACTTCGTCGTGACCACGGTCATCAAGGACTTCCGGCCACAAGTCCGTTACAATCAGGCGGGCTTGCTGATCTACAAGGACGACGACAACTACTTCAAGTTTGTGTGCGAATTCTCCTGGGCCGGTGTTCCGATCCTGAATGCTCTCCTGGAGCAGGATGGCAAGTCCGTCGGCACCGCTATCCGGATTCCCTTCAACTTTGAAAGATTGTGGCTGCGCGTGATCAGGCGGGGCAACCTCTACGAAGTCTCCAGCAGCAACGACGGCAAAAACTTTACGGCCGGCGCAGACATCAATTGGGAAGTCTCCCCCGCCCAGGTCGGAATCTTGGCCAAGAATGGATACGAGCGGCAAGCAAGCGAAGTCGATGCCCATTTTGACTCCTTCGAGTTTCGGGCTCTGACCGTGGAAGACAGGGAAGATCCGGCCCAACTGGAACGCCTCAAGCTGTCCGGTGTCTGGAACGTCGTGTCGGGAGAACTTGACGGCAAGAAGATGACCGACCCGGCGGTGACGAACGTCACGATCCTGCCCGGCAAGTTCATTCTCAGGGAAAAGAGTCGAAGTGTCACGGCCAGTTGGGTGATCGATACGTCGTGTAGTCCCAAGGCCTTGACGACCTACTTGAGAGCCGGCGTGAAACTCACGCCGCTCAATTGGGCCTATGCGATTGATGGCGACAAGCTCACGCTATGCACCATCGCCAAGCCGGACGCGGCAGCGCCCGACTCACTCGAGACGAAAGAAGGCGATAGCCGCATGCTGCTCACGCTTCAGCGGGCCGACTGATAGCAATTCTAATCCCCATCGAGCCCTCGAGCGTACGCGTCAGGACATTTTCTCACACACTCAACACCCCGAGACGTAGCCATGAATAACTGGTTTCCAGTGCTGGCGATTCTTCTGACGGTGTCGGCCGTCGCGGCCCCTGTGAGTCACGCGGCGATTCAGAGTGAGACGCCGAGCGAGATCAATGCAGATGTCGCCAAGAAACCGACCGGGGAGAGCCCCGCCAAAGCAACCGTCCCCGAGCAGAACCTGGATATACGCGATGAGTTGCAGGCCTGTAGGGCGAACCTGGATAAGATCCACGCGGCGGTCGAGAAGTACCAGAAGGACCAAGGTAAACTGCCCGACTACCTGCCCAGAGAGACCCTCGTGTGCCCCGACACCCACGGCAAGCAGACTTCTCAGCCTAGAGAAGGACCAATGGTCACAGGCTTACCAGTTAGCGCTGACGGTGTTGTTGAGAGACCGCGTTCGCCTGTTGATCGGAGCCGATCCGACTCAGCAACAACAGACCATCGACTTGATGAAGACCTTTCTGCTGGCGAGGTCCGAGAAGGTGATCCGCGCGGAGGACGCTCGCTTGGCGGCCGCGGCATGCCAGGCGATCGAGAGGGTCGGCAATCTCGAACTGGCGGCCAGCACTTACGGTGATTTCGCCGAACTCGTGGCCCGGCAGGAGGACGAGTCGCTGGCGGAGGAAGTCGCCATGCTCGAAGGGGCAGCGCGACGCCTCACACTATCCGGCAAACCACTCGAATTGCAGGGTACAACAAGCGCCGGCACCCCGCTCGATTGGTCCGCCTACCGAGGCAAGGTCATCCTCGTCATCTTTTTGTCCGCCGACTCGAGTTCATGCCTCGACGAGAAGCGGTATGTGGAAGCCGCTTTTCGGGGATATCGCGATCGGGGCTTCGACGTTCTGGTCGTCTGCACGGACCCCGAACATGAGGCCCTTCAGAAGCTCCTGGACGAGGAAGAGTGTCCATGGGGCCTGATCCAACGTGGCGATCCGGAAACCGCGTTTTCTCCAGTTACTCGCCTGGGGGTGACCGACACGCCCGTGTCGATCCTCGTCGACAAGGAGGGAGTCGTCGCCTCTGTGAGAGCCAACAGACATCGACTCGGCCAACTTCTGGATCAACAAATCGGCCCTCCCCTTTACGGAGTCAACTTGCTGAAAAACGGTGGCTTCGAAGCCGGGCTATCCAATTGGAAGACCGAGCACGCGACCACACGATCTCTCAACCCTTCGCCGCACAACGGGGCAACCTACCTCTTTGGATCTAAGGATGGCTCTCGAACCGGATACACCTCTCAGCAGATCGACCTGGTTGGCAGAGGGTTTCCTGAAGACGAGATCGACACTGGGGCGTTGAGCGTGGACTTTGGTGGATGGCAAGCGGGCTTGGAAGACCAGCGAGACAGCGGCATGATCGAGGTGATCATGAAGGATTCCTCCCAGGCGGAATTGGCCAGAAAGGACCTGGGATGGTTCTATTCGAACCATCGCTGGGTTCTGCAGGAAGGATCTGCGACTGTTGCCACCGGAACACGCTTCATAGAATACGGGTTCCACGCCAAGTACTACGATGATTCCAGGAACATGGACGCATATCTCGATGACGCCTACTTGATGGTCAAATCACGCTCCGATGAATGACACCAGGCGCATCCTCCCGACGAGCATACAGTGGCGCACTGAACACCGATGACCTGGTAGCGCTGGCCGCCGCGATGAAGCCGACCCTGCCGGCCAACATGGCCCGAACGGCGAATCTGAGATTTTATCGGTTGGCCGTGATGGTCACCTACTTCGAGGATGCCCCGGCGGAGGGATCGCCCTGCTCAATCGCGGACAGGATCCGGGTGATGTCGGTCATGGGCGTGGCTTTCAAGTAGATGCTGACGCCCACGATTATAACAGCTCAGTGCCCGAGTAGGTGCCCCCACGAGGGCGAAGGTTGAAGCCACGCCCGACCACCGAATTAAGTGTCAAAATACCTTCCTTTGATGGAACGCGAATTCAGGCGATTCCGTCATTGTACCCGTTTGGCCTGCTGGCGGGGGGTAGGGTCGTTCCTTTATCGGTGGTTTAATGGGGCAGCGGCCAACGTCCCGGACGAACCGCTTGGGGGGGTCGCAGCGCGGCCCCATCGGAGTCGCGTTCGATCCGACGGTTGGCTCATTTCTCTGGCGGCTTGGCAGGACCATCTTGCCGAATCGCGTAACCCTTTTCGATGTGCCCGAGCCAGACATATGTCGCGTTTGCGTCCTCCGGCGGACCTTCCTTATAGTGGATAAACCACTTGTTCGGTTGGCTGGCGCCGAAGGCCGCCGGACCTGCGCTCAATAGCAGGTGCCTCACCAGATCGGGCCACTGATTGGGCATCTCGTCGTGTACCTGCCATTTCCCGTCCACTGGGGAAGCGAACTTGTATTGATAAGGCACAATGACCTTGCCGCGTTTCCAATCGGTCACGCCCTGACGGATGCGGATATAGGGCGTGTCGTTCTCGCCGATCACGATTCGCTTTGGCGCAGTAAACTCCTCGCCGCTGTCAACAAACATGGCGTGCTTGTCACAAAAGGTCTTGTTCACCGGCAGATCGGACATCGGCGTCCCGTCGGCGGCAATCCATTGTCCCTCGGCAGTGCGTTTGGCGTAGTACATATTGTAGCGGTAGACGGCTTCGTGCATTCCCTGGTATTTTCGCTTGTTGCCGCGCGGGTTGTCATCCTTATACACCCAGAAACAGTGGACGGTCTTATAATCGGCTCCGGGAACAAAGGCGTTGTAAGAGCATGCCTTCTTATCCGGGAAATCGCGTCGCATCTCAATGACGGGCTGCTGCTCGGTCCAGGACTGTCCGTCGTCTTTGCTGACGCGCATCGACCAGGGAGCCAGGTGTCCACCGGCACGATAGAAAAGGTAGATGCTGCCGTCCGCCATGCGCATCGATTGCGGATACGTGGCGCGCGGAGTCGGGCTGGGCATCCCTTCCCACCGGCCGATGTCGTAGGGAGCCGCTGAGCGGACATGTTTCATCGCCCCTCCGTGGCAACCGAAGAAGACGTGCAAATATCCTTTCGTGTCGATGGTGATGGACGGGTTCCCGTGAGTATCGCCGCCCAGTCCGGTGTTCGAGGCCCTCACCGGCCCGTTCCAGGTCTTCTTCTTGATGTCATACGCGTCAATGATCGGACGCCCCTGACCGTCCTGGTGGGCCGTGAAAACGATGTCCTTCTCCAATACGGCGTGGGGAGCAATGTAGTTGTTGTAGAAGGTCTTGTAAGGCTCACCGTCCCTCTGGACGGAGGCAAAAGCGGCCTTGATGCTCGGCCCCGCCGCCTCTTTCTCTGCCCCGTGGCACGAAAGGGCAACAAGGAAGGATGCAGACAGAGATACCATGGTGAACAGGGATTCTTGCAGACACTTCGTCATAAATGCACCTTCCTCTCTACGAATATGCTTAGAGCCAACTTGTATTCATACGACTTGATTTGCACGACTCTTCGACGCATTGTACTATCCGGACAGCATTTCGGACAGTCTGGAGGGTCCAATTCGTGCCGAGCCTGCCAGCCCACATCCACAAGTTGGCCAACTACGGGCTGCTGTCCGATCTAAGGGTCGTTTTTTGACGCATCCGAGGAAACGTGTGAGCAGACGGGACAAGGGCGAGCGTAACGAACAAGATGACCCGCGCTGCGGCGCAATGAAAAAGGACTTTGGAACAATCGAAAACGAGGCAACTGACGCTCGAAGCTGGCAAGACCGAGCCACATCGGGGCGAACGCCTTGTTAGGTGGTCGCGTTCGATTCGACCAGCAGTTCTCTCCAACGGCGATGTCGATATCGATAATACACGAACGCGAATGACCAAACCACTGGCGTTATCAGACCGGCTCGCAACTCGATGTGATCCGTGTAAAAAGATTCCTCACCCGATACGGCCTCAACACGCATCCGATGATTCCAGATATCAACGAGTCCGCCGTTTTCTTCGGTATTAATCTCTCGCTTGATCTCGTCGACTCGCACGATCCGTATCTGGTGAGGAGACGCCGGCCCTCGCCCGAAAAAGCGAACGCGAGTGTCGATCTTGGCGCCAGGCGAAAACAAAGGCTCGGGCCAAACCTCACTATCCGTAAACGTCATCATCCCTCGCGTGATGAATAGGAAAGTCTCCTTGCTTAGTAGTAGCTGCCAAACTTGGCCCGCTGGCGCCGCCAGCCTGGATCTCACTCGAACCGTCACCCCATCTGCAACACATCCGACGGCCAAGCCGGCAAGAACGTATTGGGCCAGGCTCTGCATCGTCCAAGACACGATTATCTCAGCGGATACCTGGAAAGAGGCGAATACCAACAGATAGACCGGCAGACTTCCCACTATGAAAACGCTTGCGCCAAAGATGCACCCCCCGTGAATACCAGAAGGAAAACTTGACCACCGGCGTAAGGCCAAGAAGGCAGCCGCGAACGCGAACCCGTATGCGAACGGGTGGATAACCATGTAAATCAAGGGCCAGCCGGACAAGACCCGAAACAACCCGTGATTGTCGTATTGCGGCGGGATGCCTGGCGCAAGAATTGGAACGAGGATATAGAACGCGGCCCCAACGAGAAACATCGTTATCCCCGCAGCCAGACTGCACGAGACCCATCGGCTCCACGCCATCCCATCACCCTCCCTCCTGCTTACCAACAAACGTCACGTGCTGCGATGCCCCCTCCCTCACACTAGAACACTCCTCCCAAGTCCAGGACTTCTATGATGGCATTTAACAGAATGCACACACCGAAACCCGCCAAGAGGCCGATGCCTATCTTGGTAGCGAGTCCGCTGGCCTTCACGGTACAAACGGGGCACTTGGCCAAGCGGTCGTCGTCTCGCGTCTCCGGACGCATCTCCAATCCTTGATCATAACCGGTCCTCAGGAGGAGTCCAGCGACCCAAGAGTTGCGTTCCGGCGTGATACCGGAAGAGCATCGCCACCCACTGGCAGGGAGTTCGTGGTCCAAACAAAGGTTCGATTGCTGGAGCATCCGAAGAATATCCGGCCCGACGGCTTTACGGAACTACCCTACCCCCCAGCAGCGGGCGGATCCTCGCCGCCCCGGTCTGTGTTCCAAATACGGTGGTATTCTGGGACAGGCCAGACACAGGATCGACCGTCGGACGTTTGCGATGCTCAGCATCGGAGGGAAACCAGACGCAGTCAATCGGTCGGGATTGACGTTTCAGCCCCGTTGGAAGTTATTGAGCAGCAGGATGTTGTTGTTCGGCGGAGTTTTTTGGCCCTTCGGGTCTGCAGTATTCTCCGGCGAACAACGTTGTCGGAAACTGATGCACAAAGTTTTCGACATTTTCGACTAACCATGGACCAAAATCTGTTTTCAGGCGTCTTATAGGTTGATGGTTGACCACACGCTGTACAGCGAGAGACGCTCAGTGCAAGAAAAGCCGGACGACGCTTCTTTGCTGACGGCCGCGGCCGGAGGCGATCGGCGGGCGTTTGCGCGGATCTACCTGGCGTATAAGGACGATCTGCTGACGCTCGCCGCGGTGATGCTGGGCGACCGTCAGGCGGCCGAGGACGTGCTGCACGATGTGTTTGTCGCACTCGCCCGGC
Source organism: Candidatus Nealsoniibacteriota bacterium (assembly GCA_013202865.1). Classification (GTDB taxonomy): domain Bacteria; phylum Planctomycetota; class Planctomycetia; order Pirellulales; family Thermoguttaceae; genus JABMRB01. Next base: position 7,281 of record JABMRB010000462.1, read on the forward strand.
GGATCGGCAAACTCACCCTCAGTGGCCCCTTGAAGGGCTATTTGCTGACAAGCTGTGCCAACCGGGCCCGTGACCTGCTCCGGCGACGGGCCGTGCGGCACGGCACGGGCGACGTCCCGGAAATCGCGGCCTCCGGCAACCCGGCCCGAGCGGCCGAAGTCGCCGAGGAGACCGCCCGGGCCATGGCGGCCCTGACGAAGTTGCCGAGCGAGCAACGCGAGGTCGTCGCGCTGCATATTCACGGCCAGTTTACCTTTCGCGAGGTTGCCCGGCTGCTGGAAATCCCCATGAACACCGCCAAATCTCGCTATCGCTATGCGCTGAGCGCATTACGAAAGGAACTCAATCATGACCACCGATAAAGACCTGGAAGACCTCCTCAGCAACGTCCGGCTCAGCACAACCGCCGAGCAAGACGAGCGAATCCTTGGCGACGCGCTGCCGGCAATCGACCAATCCGCGGTCTTTTCGTTGCCCGCGGCGGCACGGGGCCTTCGGCGACACTGGCGTCTGTCGACCGCCGTCGCCTGTGTACTGATCCTCCTGGCCGTCCTGTCGTCGGCGCTTCCGCGAACACCGGTGGAGGATACCGGCCGGGTGCGCGAAGTGGCGGCGGTGACCGAGCCGCCCGAGAATCCCGCCGCAGCGACACTCGGCACCGAGAGTGCCAATACGACGCACACAGCGCATAACGTAGTAGTGCCGGCCAATGCTCAATCCCTGAAGACTAGAGCCAGAGGAATCGAGGCTCATGGTGGCGAGCACACGTCGCACCACGGGAGGGGATGGGCCAGATCGTCGAAGGCCGGCACCGAAAGAGGTTCCAGAGCAGTGATCCGTAAGGACAGCCCCCAGACACCGGCCGGAGAGGCGGCCAGGGGGGAGGCGGTCGACGGCGTGCAGGTCCGGCTGCGGGCAAAGCAATCGAACTGGAAACAGGGCACGGTTCCGCGCCTCTGGACCGACGTCCGCAACCAAGGCAAGCGGGATCTGCTTGTCCGCACACGGGACCAAGGTTGCGAACTGGAAGTGGACGGGCAGTGGTATTGTCAGCCGGTCTCTCTTGGGACCATCCCGCCGCCAAGGCCTCTTCCTCCCGGTCGCCAGTACGACAACATTGCCATCGATTTGGCCCAATCGTGGCAGCTCGCCGCTTCCCAGATTGCCCGCGCGCCGTGGAAGGCCGGGCCGGAGCAACTCGGGAAGCTGACGCCCGGCAAACACACCGTCCGCGTGGCCTTCACGGCGACGGCCGCCAAGAACGCGCCGGGTAAACCTTTCAGGGCCGTCAGCGACCCGGTCGAAATTTTGATTGTCTCCAAGAGCGATGAAAAGGTCGACGCGACGTCCGATGGCAAGGGAATACTCGATAAGTTGAAGTCTGTCGATGCCGTCTATGCAGCCGCCTTTACCGCATCCGGCAAGCGTCCCGGCGGGCCGATAAGACAATGGAAGTTTACCATGTTCCGCGGAAGAATCGCCTTGGAAGAAGAGGTGGTCGAGATCACCGAGGAGGACGTTGCTAAACGAAAACGACTTGGTCGTCCGGGAGTCAGCGAGGGCAAACCGATGCTTGCGCTGCGCAGCACGTTCTTTGTCGGCCCTACCGCCCAAGCGAAGTATGACTGGGTGGGGGCAATCCAGCGCTACGGCCCGCAGGACCCCTGGCCGGAAAACGGCCCCGGACCGGCCACGGCGGGCTCTCTAGACGTCGTGGATCCGGATGCACCCACCTACATGCTCCAGATTAAGCGAACGTTATGGTGTCTCGGCCGGGGATACTCCAAGCATATCACCAGTATTCGAGACGTCAGCAGGCAGGAGGACGGCCGGTTGAAGGTTGCCGCGGACGGCCTCGACATGGCCCTTCGTCCGGGCGCGAAGTGGGAGTTAATCATTGCCCCGGATGCAGAGTACTTGGTTCGTTCGGCCGAATTGGTCGACAACAGAGATCGCCGCTCGTCCTATACGAATTCCGGCCTCCGGCGGCATGGCCCGCATTGTGTGCCGGAGAAGGGAGAGTGCCAAGGTGCCTTCATCAGTACGTCCTTCGAGTTCCAGTCCGCTTCATTCGAGGCCGACGTCGAATTCCTCCGACGTGCAAAGGCCACCATGCAACCGCCCTACCCGATCCATACCGATGTTCAAGACCAGCGCAGGACCCCCGAACTGTATATGCCATACGACGCCGGGAAGACGTCGCCCCAAGGCAGGAAACCGGACTTCGACCTTGACTGGGAGAAAGAAGCCGTATTCGACATGGACGAAGTGCCCGCTTCCGAGACGAAGCTGCGGGCCGTGATGGGCCGTACCCTCACCGCCGCCGCCCGCAAGGGCAAGATCAAGATCCACGGCCGGCAGTACACCGCGTTGCTGGCGCAACCGGGCACGACCACGGGGAGTTTCGACGGACCGGAAACGGTGCTGCTGTTGACGGCGGCCGATGATCCTAAGCACTACATCCAGTCCTACGAGAAGCATCTGGGTGCGATCCGCACGGTCGACGGCAAGTACTACAAG
>JABMRB010000463.1 GCA_013202865.1 Candidatus Nealsoniibacteriota bacterium
ATCACGGGCACGTGGGCCGTGGGGGGCTCGGTCATGGACCCTCACATTGCTGAGCAGTGGTTGGTCTCGCCTGGAAACGCGACTTCGGACAATAGCCGGAGGCAAACTTGCCTCCGGGGACTCTTGGGAATAACGTAGTTTTCCCGGAGGCTGTTAGCCTCCGGCTACTCGATACTCTCGGGGCGACAAGGCACTAGGGGGGTACGTACGGAAGGACTTACCGTGTTTGGCGGGCCAGTTCCGGTCGACACGACCGTGCGACCGGTGGTTTGGCAGTACGGGAAACTGCCGGATGAGTTGTACTTGATGAGTTGTATGTCGTTGGGGTGGCAGTTGCACTGCCACCTCACATTGCCCTTTTTACATCAGATGCGGCAGTACAACTGCCACACCAACCGTGGCCTGCCGCAAACAAAAAACGCTCACCTCGGGCACGTCCCTTTGCCCCCGCAAGGTGAGGTCGCTGCGGTCGGTTCGCCGAGAAGTACGGCGAGCGTCTCCGCAATTCGCAACGGGGCGACATCCTTTCACCCCGTCCGTCAGCACGAACAATACCTCACTTCAGCAAGGCAGCGGCGACGGTCGGTGGCCGCTAACCGGCGCCTTCGTGCTCACGTGTAGCGAACGGACGAATGATTCTCCGATCTTGTTATTTCTCAAAAACTCCCACCGGTGCCCGGATCGCCCAGGGCGGTCTCGGCCACCTCGTCGTAATGGCCCCGCTGTTGGTCGAGGTATGACTCCCAACGCCGGGCCGACCAAATCTCTACGTGGTCCTGAACGCCCAGCAGCACGATCTCCTTCTTCAAGGCAGCCAGGGTCGCCAACTCCTGCGGAATCCGCACGCGGCCCTGCCCGTCTGCCTGCACTCGCTGGGCGCGGGCGTAGAACAACCGGCTGAACGCGCGAACGTCTTGTCGCGTGGGCGAGACCCCGGCCAAGCGGTCGGCCAGGCGGGCGAAGGCATCCTCCGTGTACAGGGCCAATGAGTCGTCCGTGCCGGGTGCCAAGTAGAGGGTCCCTCCTTCAGGGCAGTCCATTGCCCGTCTGAGGGATTTCGGGATCGCCACGCGAAGCTTGTCGTCAATCGAACGAGCGAATTGACCGGTTAGTAGCATGATTCACCACATTTCCCCACTGGGCACCACGATTCCCCAAGAATAGCCATCTCGGCAACCGCGTCAACCCGGCTTTTTTGCGATGGTTCTCGCGTGGCTGGAAGCAAATCTCCGTAGCTCTATGTCAGCAACCGACTTGGGGCGAATGGTTGTGCTGAAGGCGGTCGAAAAGTTTTTTGGATTCGTCGTTAATTTGAGCTGATTCAATCAACCAGTTCTTGCCACAGGTCTTCGTAGGCCGTCACCATCTGCTGCAACTGGAACATCTCGCGAGCCCGGGCTTGGTTCTCGGCGCCGAGCCGGGTTGCCGCCAGGGGGGTTGTAATCAGCTCGACGATCCGGTCGGCCAGGGCTTTGCTGCGGCCATAGGGAACTGTCTGCTGATCGGCGGCCGGACCGAGCAGTTCTCGCAACCCTTCCACATCGGTGGCCACGACCGGCAGCCCGGCAGCCATGGCCTCCAGCACCACGTTGGGCATCCCCTCCCAGGCCGACGGCAGCACCAGCAGGTCGCTCGCCGCCAGGATTTCGGGCATATCGTCCCGGTGCCCGGCAAAATGGACCCGATCGCAGATGCCATGTCGGCGACACGCCCGCTCGAGTTTCGCCCGCAGCGGCCCCTCGCCAACCAGCAATAAGTCGCACTCCGGCAGCCGGCTGAGCCAGTCGGGGGCCGAGTCGATCAGCCACTGTGGGCCCTTTTGCCGGTCGAGCCGCCCTGCGAACGTCACCACGCAGCGGTCGGGACCGATTCCGAGCTGGCGCAGATCGGCCCGTTTTTCCGCCGGATAACGGTCCGTGTCGACTCCGTTGGGAATGACCACGAGTTTCTCGGCCGGCAGGCCCATACGCTGCTGGGCAAACCGGGCAACCGACCGGCTGACGCAGACGTGGCGGTCGACCATCCGCTCGGTGAGCCGGTCGATCCGGAGGTGCCAACGCCGCCGCTCGGCCACGCGGATTCCGGAGACAACCCGGGGAACCCCCGCCCGACGTGCCGCGATTCGACCGACGATATTGGCGTGAAACAGGAATGTTTGGGCGAGGTGGGGCTTCTGTGCAGCCAGCAGTCGGGTCAGGCGCCGCACGATTGCGGGAAACTGCCAACTGTGCCGGGCGCCCAGGCAGTGGACCGCGACATCGGCGGATTCCAGCAGCCGCACACAGGAGGCCTGGATCGATGCGGGCCGCGGCGCCAGGCAGTAGACGACGGGTCGAAAGCGTCGTCGGTCGAGTCGCGTGGCGAGTTCCGTCACGCATCGCTCGGCCCCGCCGATTTCCAGGTCCGTGATGCATAGTGCAATTTCGATAACGCTCATAATTCAAGGTCGCCGTGTCGGCGACGCAACGTCCCCCATCGCACAACCGTTTGGCCGTCGCCGGCACGGCGACGCAACACCGCCCCCTGCCGCCGACGGGGTTGGGGGCTTATACTCGCTGGTTGATTGGGCGTAAAGCTCAGCTTCGAGGCCGAGACCAGCCATGATGTCCGAACTCTCCGGGTACGATTACGAACTTCCGCCACACCTGATCGCCCAGACGCCGGTTCGCTCGCGCAGCGACGCCCGGCTGCTGGTCGTCGACCGTGCGTGTAACTCCTTGTCCCACAAACACATACGCGATCTGCCCGAGCTGCTACAGGCCGACGATTGCCTGGTAATCAACAACACGCGCGTGATCCCCGCCCGGCTGGTCGGATTGCGCACCCAGACCGGCGGCCAATGGGAGGGGCTCTTCCTCGAGGCCGACGAAAACGGGCTATGGCGTCTGATGGGAAAGACCCGTGGCAAGCTAACCGTGGGTGAGACCATTCGCCTGCTCGACGCGGCTGGCCAGGAAGACGTCGAACTGGAACTGGCCGCCCGGCAGGCCGACGGCACATGCATCATGCGGCCCAAGACGAGCGAAGAGACATTCGCGCTGCTCGACCGGGTAGGCCGGGTGCCGCTGCCGCCGTACATTCGCAAGGGCCGGATGGTCGAGGCCGACCGCGAGAAATACCAGACGGTCTACGCGGAGAATCCCGGGGCGATCGCTGCCCCCACCGCCGGTCTGCACTTCACCGAGGGCCTGCTCCAGCAGATCGAAGAGGACGGAGTCAGCATCGCCCGATTGACCTTGCACGTCGGCCTGGGCACATTTCGCCCGATCTCCGCCGATTCGCTCGATGCGCATCCCATGCACTCCGAATGGGGCAGCGTCGGCCGGGAGTGCATCGACGCGATCGACTCGAGTCGTCTACGCGGCGGCCGGGCCGTGGCCGTAGGAACCACGTCGGTCCGCCTGCTGGAGACCGCCGCGGCCGGGGGTCTGCTCGAGCCGTTCTCGGGCGATACGGACCTTTTCATCCGCCCGCCCTACGAGTTTCGTGCCGTCGACGCCTTGTTGACCAATTTTCATCTGCCCCGCACAACATTGCTGGTGCTCGTCTACACGTTTGGCGGCCGGGAGCTGATCCGCCGGGCCTACGAGCAGGCGATTCGCGAGGAATATCGGTTCAACAGCTATGGGGATGCGATGCTGATTCAGTGAGTAGCGATA
>JABMRB010000464.1 GCA_013202865.1 Candidatus Nealsoniibacteriota bacterium
ACGGCAATCGATGAGAAACGGGACGCGACGTAACCTGTTGAAGTGACACGAGTTCGGGCCATCCTCCGACACCGGCCGTCGACGTAAGTGAATTAACGCAATTCCTGAAAAACACGGTTTTCGTCAATGGGCGTAACTCGTTGTCCTGTATGGTGTTACGGCGAAATCGCAGCCTAATGTTGATTTTGGCATAGGAACCGGATCGATGATTCTGAGATCATTCTAATCGACGTAACTCCTTATTTCAAGCTGACTTAATGGCCGCCTCGACCGAGCTGCGGCAGTGGCTTCCAAGTGCTAAAGGGTGGTCAAATTCGGTTCAATGCATGAGGTGGGGAAACGGTTGGAATCGCCGTTCTATTGAGCGAGCCCCACCTTCCACGTAACGGAACACCAAAAAAGGTGGGCCTACATCGCTGTGCTACGAGCGATCACAGGCGGGACGCCTATGCCACGACGTGATTACCGCGGTGTGGCCAATTCTCGGAGCGCGGCGAGATGGTGTGCTCGCGGGTGGGCTACGGTCATTAGGTTTCGTTCGACCTGCTCGACGATCGCTTGATCCCATGGAATCACCGCCCGGGTTAACGCCTTGGCGAGGACCTCGGACGCCACCTCCTGCAACGCGGCGGTCGCCGTCGCGTCGAGCAACCGGACGAACAGTTCCAGTACGGTCCGGTCTTCGCCAAGGCACGGCTCCAGCGATCCGAGGCAGAAGATTCGCACGACTTCGTTCTCTTGCGGCGAAGCTACCGCCCGGAGCAAGGCGTTGCGGACGTCCGGCTCCGTCGCGGCAACCCGCTTCAGACCGGCCGCAGCCCCGGCACGCGCTCCATGCGGACCGGCACAGCAGAGCGTGGCGAGCAACGTTTCGCGAACCATCGCATCCTGCACGGCTACGCGGCTCAGGCCGGCCCCGCAACAACGGCGGACCTCCGGCGACGAATCGTTGCCGAAGGCGTCGACCAACGCGGCATGGAACTCGCCGGCACGGGCCTCGCCGACGCGATCGGCCAATTGCCCCAGGGCCTCCGCACAACGTTCTCGCACCCGATCGCTTCGGCTCGTACGCAGCGCCGCCAGCAGAATCTCACCGGCACGCGGACTGGTCAGCACGGCCGAAGCGATCGCCACAACCAGCGCCGTGCGCAGACCCTCCTCTGTGTTATCGGCGTGTAGCAACGCCTCCGCCCGTGCGTACCACTGCCGCGGATCGGCGGCCTTGAGCCGGGGGTCGAGGAAGTAGTACGCGGCACGCCCATCGCCGCACTCAACCGTTACCGTGGTGCCCAACTCCGGGTGTTGGCGTCCGGGGTTGGCCAAGGCCTGCTCGACCTGCCGTCGAAACCGAGCGTCGCCGACCTGTCGCAAGCGAAACAGGTCGGCCGTCGGCAACTTCTGCTCGGCGGCCTGGAAGATCGCCCCCAGGGCCGCCTGCGCGTTGGTCGCCAGCCGCGTCCCGTCGAATTCGTGCAGCAGGCGCAGCGCGTCGAGTGTGATGCCCATCCAGCCGGACTTGCCTGCCTCGACCACACCGGAGAAGACCCGCTCGACGACCCGCGCGTCGGCCGCCACGGCCCCGTCGGCCAGGCAACCGAGGGCCAGCAACGGACCGCGGTGCAAGAACCGGCCCACCGGGTCCGAGTCGTCCAGAATCGCCTGCAACAGCCCGGGCGTTTGCGTCGGCGCCAATTGCGACGCCACCAACCGGACCACCTCGCTGAAGCGGGGATGATAGAGGTACGGGCGCAGCAGTTCCACCGGTCCGTCGCCGGGGGGCCCGTCGCCCGGCCGACCGGCTATCTGATGTACGATGGCCTGGGCCGCGAAATACTCCTGAAACGTGACGTGCCAGAACGCGTAGAACCCTTGCCCACACTCGACGAACAGGCCCGTGCGGCGCCCCAAGTGTCGGATCACGCGGTCGCACTCGCTCTTGGCCGTCGACAATTCGAGCCCCAGCATCTCGTGCAGGAATCCGCCCGTCTGATCTGCCAGCCACCAATGCGGCACGACCGTCACGCCGCCGATCTGCATCTGCAAAGCCAAATGTGCCAGCAGCCAACCGTACTCCCGGCCTTCGAGCACGGTGCCGTGCAGCGTGTCGCCCGGTCGCGCGTCGCATTTGGCTGCCTCCCAAGTCTGCAAGAACGTGTCGGCGATCTTGCCAACCAACTCGGCCCGACGCCGCGGCAGAACACTCAGGTCCTGGTGCAAGGTCGCCAGGATCGTCAGCATCAGCGGGCTGCCTGCGATGGCGCGCAGTCGGCGGTTGCTCAGGATCGCGTTGCAGAGCGTTTGCGCCATGGCGTCAGCGTCGTCGCGTGCGCGGGCCGTCGTTGCGGCAGCGCGGGTGCGGTACCATTGCCGGACGAACCGCCGAATCTGCTCTTCTCGCCATGGAGCAACGCCCAGCCGCGTGAATCCGAGCTTCTCCCAAGGCCTCCAGTCCAATCCGATCCGGCGTGTGGTAACGACGTACTGATTCGCCGGGTAGCGTGCCATGAATTGGGCTAACAGACGGGTCAGCCGCTGGCCTATATGGTGGCCCGCTACTTCGTCCAGACCGTCCAACAGCACGACGCACTTGCCCCGGTCGAGTTCGTCGCGCAGGAACCGCTCGGGGTCCGGGCACCCGTCCTGTCGGGCATGGGCAGCGACCAGGGCGACCGGATCCAGCCGCTCGTCATGTTCGTAGGCTTTGGCATACTCGGCCAATCGCACGAAGACCGGGGTGACCGAATCGCCCGACGAAGTTGCGGTCCGCGCTGCGGCCGCCGTTTCGGCCGCCAGACGCCGCAGCAGGGTCGTCTTCCCGCTGCCGGGGGCACCGACCAGCACGATTCGATCGTGCCTAAGCACTGCCTCGGCGAACTCCAGCCGCTCGGGCAAAGGCCGGGCTGGGTTGTTCGGCCGGGTTGCGGCAGAACCTCGCCGCGGATCGGGCTCGGCAGCATCGTCCGGCAGGATTTCTGTGGGGACGTAGACCTCAGCCAACGAAGTGGATTCGATCCGCCCGAGGCCCGGCTGCTGGAAATTGAGCCTGTCGTGTTGCCCGACGAGCCATTCGCGATAGGCGGCCGGAATCCCACCCAAGGTGAGAAAGTCGGGCGAGATATTCAGGGAGGCGGCCAATCGGCGGATGGTTTCGGGTCGGACCTGCTTGTCGGCATCGCGAAGAATGCCATGGATCGCGGTGCGTGAGACGCCGGAGATTCGCGCAAGTTGTGATTTGGTAACATCTTGCGCATCCAGAGCCGTTCTCAGTCGCTGGGTGTCTATTCTCATGAGGAAACCGCTTTACATTCTGGAAGCGATGCACTACAATACACAACACTACAGTTATATGTTCATCTTGTCAACTACAGAACACACACTTGAGTCTCAAAGCGAACACATTGCCCTCACGCCAGCAGCATGTCGACACTAGTGTCGCCCCCCCATACTATTGGTTCCCGGGTCGTCGGCGAGGCAATTCGTCGGGCCGGGCTTCAGGCTGTGTAGGGATTGCGACGATCTAAACGATTAGGAGGAGTTTGTAGCTACGCTCGCCAGAGCGTGGGTTTCGGCGGCAATTGCCCACGGCCTGGCGACCGTAGCTACACGATTAGGAGAAGTGCGAGGAACTCACGGCCTGGTTCAAACGTGGGTAACAGTTAGCCCGCGTTGGCCGTAAGTCTAAGCTACCCTTGATAATACGACAGTAGCCGACCAGTCAAACGAGGAGCGCGTGCGCGCTGAGGTCCCTCTACGCCCCGCGGCATCGCCATGAGTACGACGGAACAACCGTTCGACCCCCAACTGATCGAACAGACCAAACAGCAGATCCAGAAGCTGGTGCGCGAGATTGCGCAGCTTACCAAGGATCAGGTCTCGCCCAGCGAGTTCTACGGGGAGTTTCTCCCCCGGGTGGTTCAAGCGCTGGCGGCGATCGGCGGCGCGGTTTGGGCTACCGACGAGGACGGGCGACTCGGGCTGCAGTACCAGGTCAACCTGGAGGCAACGAAGCTGCGCGACGACGAAGAGGGTCAAGCCCAGCATGGACGGCTGCTCTACAAATGCCTCTCCGGCGATGAGGGGATTCTGGTGCCGCCGCACTCGGGTGTTACCGAGGACGACGACGAGGCCGCCAACCCGACCGACTTCCTGCTCGTACTCGGCCCGCTGAAGGCCGACGAGGACACGGTCGGCGTGCTGGAGATCATTCAACGGGCCGAGTCCGGTCCGGCCACGCAACAGGGCTATCTGCGGTTCGCGATGCAGATGTGCGAATTGGCGGGCGATTATCTCAAGAGCCACAAGCTCCGGGACTTCGGCGGCCGCGAGGCGCTCTGGACGTTGCTGGAAGGGTTTTCGCACGACGTACACGCCCACCTCGACCCCCGCGAGACGGCCTACACGATCGCCAACGAGGGGCGGCGGCTGATCGAGTGCGACCGGGTCAGCGTGGCGATCCGCCGGGGCAACAAGTGCAAGATCGAGGCGGTCAGCGGCCAGGACCTGTTCGACAAACGTTCCAACACGGTTCGTCTGTTGGGCAAGCTGGCTTCGGCAGTGGTTGCCACGGGCGACCCGATTTGGTACGCCGGCGACACGCGCGACATGGCCCCGCAGGTCGAAGACGCCGTGCAGGAGTACGTTGACGAATCGCACTCGAAGAACGTGGCCGTACTGCCGTTGAGGCGTCCGCAGATGGTCGAGGAAGACGACCCGGACAAGCGCGAGCCCCCGGCCGAACCGATCGGCGCGTTGATCGTCGAGCAGATCGAAGACAGCCGCGTACCCGAGACAATGGTGCAGCGTGTGGACGTGGTCTGCCGCCACAGTTCGATCGCGCTGGCCAACGCCCTGGAGCATCAGAGCCTCTTCCTGATGCCCTTGTGGCGGGCGCTGGGTAAGGCGAAGTGGATATTGCGCGCGCGAACGCTGCCTAAGACGTTGGCGATTTCGGGCCTTATCCTGGCGGCCCTGTTGTGGCTGATCCTCTGGCCGACCGATTTTGTGATGGACTGCAAGGGCACGCTGGAGCCGGTCACGCGGCAGGACGTTTTCGCTCCGGCCGACGCCAAGGTGGTTGAGCTGCTTGTGCAACACGGGCAGTTGGTCACGGAAGGCGAGACCGTCTTGGCGAGATTGGAAGATGACACCCTGCGAAAGCAGATGATCGACGTGCAAGGACAGATCGCCGCCACGAACAAGCAGATCAGCGCCAAGGGCCGGGAGCGCAGCCACCGAGGGCTCAGCAGGATCGAGGTGGAACGGATCGACGGCGAACTGCAGGCGCTTGGCGAGAGAGCGGAGAGTCTGCTGGCCCAGTTGGCGATTCTCAAGAAGCAGGAAAGAGAACTCGTTATTATCAGCCCGATCAGCGGTCAAGTGCTCTCCTGGGATCTGAAAGACCGGCTGGAACTTGCCCCGGTCAATCGGGGTCAATTTCTGCTACGCATCGCCGATCCGACCGGCGATTGGGAGCTAGACCTCGACATGCCCGACACCCAGATGGGTCACATTGCCCGGTTTCGCAACGAATTGCCCGAAGACACGCCACAGAACGTGACGTTCATCCTGGCGACCGATCCGGGGATCGAACACGGGGGAGAGGTTCGGGAAATCGCCCCGATCGCGGAGGTGCAGGGGGAAGAGGGCAACATGGTGCAGATCAAGGTTGACTTCAAGAAGGCCGAGTTGCTGGCGGCTTTGCAGGCGGCCGAGGACGACAAAACGCCTCACCTGCGACCCGGTGCGGAGGTCAACGCCGAGGTCTACTGCGGGCGGTGCTCGATCGGATACTCGGTCTTTCACAAGGCGTTTGAATTCGTTCAGTCGCGGATAATCTTCCCCTATTTCTAGTAATTCGTACGTTTATCGAATTCCGTTTGAAGGAGTCCTTCGTGATGCAAGTTCCCGCCATGATGCTCAGTGCCCTGTTGGTGATGACCGGGCCGCCGCCGGAGGGCTCCCCCGGTTCGGTCCGTCTGCCGAACTGCATGATCTCGACCACGCAGGACGGCGAGGCCGAGGTGCCGGCCAAAGAATCGGGTGTGCTCATCGCGATGGAGACGCCGCTGTTGGACGCAAACGGGGCGCAGGTGTTCAAGGAGGCCACAAACGAGAACGGGGAGACGGTGCAGGTCCCCGTCTACGTGCCGGTGCGGGAAGGGATCCAGGTCGCCAAGGGAGCGCTGCTGGCGCGGATCGACGACGCCCTGGCCAAGGCACAGCACGTGACGGCCAAGCACAAGTACGAGGTGGCCAAGGAGGAGGCCGAAAACGACATCAACGTCCGCTACGCCCAGGCCAGCGCGGACGTATCTAAGGCCGAGTTACAGCGGGCCCTGGACGTCAACCGCTTCCAGCCCGGCACGATCTCAGACGCTGAAATGCAACGCCGTCGTTTGAAGGTCCACGAGACCACACTGGCCATCGAACAGGCAGAGATGAACCTGCGGATTGCCCAGTGGCAGATGAAAATCAGCGGGGCAGAGTTAAAGGCCGCCGAGGAGATTCTCGAACGCCGCATGATTCGCTCGCCGCTTGAGGGCATGGTCGTCGAGATATATCGCCACGTGGGCGAAGCGGTGCAGACGGTCAGCGATCCGGTCGTTATGCACGTGGTCGGGCTGCAGCGATTGCGGGTTGAAGGGTTCCTCAACGCCCGGGACGTCCCCCGGTCCGTCGTGACGGGCCGACCGGTCACGGTCACGGTCGAATTGGACGGCGGCTCCAGGAAGGAATTTACCGGCCAGGTCGTCTTCATCAGCCCGCTCTTCTCGGGCGGCACCGACTACCGAGTGCTGGCCGAGATCGAAAACCGCAAGGAGAACGGCGTGTGGCTGCTGGGCCCCGGGTTGGACGCCGAAATGATCATCAATGTGAAATAGAGAATGACGAAGTAAGACAAGTGATGGTGACGCGACTTTTCGTCATTCGTCATTCGTGCTTCGTCATTTCCCCCCATGGCAACTCTCTCCGACAGTCTGGTTTCTAGTTCCGCCCGGAAGCTGCCAATCCGGATGCGGCCCGACCTGTCTGCGCGCAAGCAGCAGTACCTGGGTAAGACGTACATCGTGCTGAAGGATCCGGTCGGGTTGAACTACTACCGGTTCCAGGAAGAGGAATATGCCATCCTCAAGATGCTCGACGGGCACACGAGCCTGGACGAGATCAAGGAGCGTTTCGAGGACGAGTTTCCCCCCCAGAAAATCACCGTCGAGGAGTTGCAGCAGTTCCTCGGGATGCTGCACCGCAGCGGGCTGGTGATTGCCAACCTGCCCGGACAAGGATACCAACTCCGCAAGCGGCGCGACGAGCGGCGCCGCAAGGAGATCCTCGGCCAGGCCACCAACATCCTCTGCATCCGCTTCAAGGGCCTTGATCCCGAGCGGTTCCTTAACTGGTTCTATCCCAAGATCCGCTTGCTCTTCACGCCGGCCGTGCTGATCACGTGCCTGCTGATGGCGCTTTCGGCGGGCACGCTGGTGATTGTCAACTTCGACGACTTCCAGTCGCGCCTGCCGGGATTCTACCAGTTTTTCAACTTCTACAACGGGCTGTGGCTGATGGCCACACTGGGGATCATCAAGATCTTCCACGAGTTCGGGCACGGACTCTCCTGCAAGCATTTCGGGGGTGAATGCCACGAAATGGGGGTGATGATCCTGGTGCTTACGCCTTGCTTGTATTGCAACGTCTCCGATTCGTGGATGCTGCCGAACAAGTGGCATCGCGCAGTCATCGGAGCGGCCGGTATTATCGTCGAGGTCAGCCTGGCGTCGGTCGCCACGTTCTTCTGGTTCTTATCCGAGCCGGGGACGTTCTGGGCCAACTTGTTCCTGAACATCATGTTCGTCGCCTCGGTGAGCACGATCCTGTTCAACGGCAACCCGCTGCTGCGTTACGACGGCTACTACATCCTGGCCGACGTCATGGAGATCCCCAACCTGCGGC
>JABMRB010000465.1 GCA_013202865.1 Candidatus Nealsoniibacteriota bacterium
GGGCCTTGATCGTAACCTTGCCGAATGCTAGCGGTGCTGGCTTCTTGAGTTAGCACCCAGGTTTGGGTTTCAATGGATATTGACAGCCATTGAAGGAGGCCCAAACCGTGGATGCCATCGCCGATTGTACCGATCGCCACTCTTCGTCGACCATTCGGTCAGGGCCGGTGGCCAATACTTGATGAGCTTGTTCGGCCCGACGCCCTTGGTGATTTCGTCCGTTCGACCCAACTCGTTGAGATACAATTCCACAATGCTGCCGGCCATACTCGACGTGATCTGGCCCAGGTCGATCTGTCGCAGGCTGTTGTCTCGGCCGAGCAGGTACAGATTGCGGTAGGCTCGCCAGATGGATTCCTTGATGTCGCTCTTGGCCCGATTGAAATTCCTCGCCAGCAGTCGCTTCTGGGCTTCGTCGAGGCGGTCCTTCGTTTCGTCATCGTCGTCAATCGCCTCCCAAGCGAGCATGTTGCGAGTCGCTTCCCGAACATTCTCGGCCGCGTCGGGCACGGCAAATATCAGTGCCGACTTGTAGGTACGGCCGGAATTCCCACATTCACGGACAATCGTCTCCATCAGCTTGTCCGTGGTCTTGTCACCGAGCGTGTTTTCCAAACCGAGCGCGACCAGAGTTAGCACGGCTCGATTCTCACCATGTCAATTGTGCGTGCCGGCCAGCCCATCATTCATTATTTCACCCCGCGATTCAATCGTGCAATGATCTTGCTCACCAATTGTTCGGGACTCTCCACTTTGGGAAATTGCTCGTATGCGATATCCAGGACCCGTTGGATCAAGTCGCGGTCCTTCTTTGAGAACGTCATGGATAATGACACGGAAATGTCCGGTTTGGCATCTTCGACCTTTTTGGCCAATTTCTCCAGTTTGGCCGTTTCCTTCTCTGCCTGTTCTCGGATATCTTCAGGAATGGACGGCTTCTTCGCCACCTCAAACGTCCTAGAGCCGCGCGATGCTACAGATCGGTCTCGTTGCTCGTGAAGTGGAGTCCACCGACAATCATTCTCTTGGTGAACAAGAAATCGAGGAACGGAAACTCCCGGGCCGCCTTCTCGTATGTCATCATTCCAGAATATGATGGTGGCTTCCGATGCACGCCTCCCCGTTTGGCAGACGCACGCTGGCGGCCGAGTTCACACAGCATGTGTGCAAGTGACGCCGTAGGACAAAGCAACACACCGCATCGCGCCGAGGAATACCTGTGGGCCAACATGAACTTGATGTAGTCTTGATAGTAAGCTCTCGCGTTTCCAAATTCGACCTCGACCCAGACTCCGTTCTTCTCGAAGTCGGTGCGAAGCCCAATCTCCTTCAGTATGCGGGCCTCCTTGTTCCACCCGTCTTCAAGAAAAGCACAAGCGATTCGTTGGTTGTACTCGCGCTGTCCACATTGAGCATCGTACGATACGGCTGTCAAAACTCGCTTGATTCCCTTGGACTCCGGAATTTGCTCGGCATCTTCTTCGGAGAGTCTATTGAAAATGGGTCGATATAGCGTCAGACGCGGCCGATCACGTTCGCGACTTGGCATTGGTCGAAATGCAAACACACGATCTCCTGCTTCGACGACCTCCAAAATCCCGGCATTCTTGTCTTGCGATTCGGGAAATGATTCGGCAAGGTACGTCCGCAACTCCTCTTGTTGCCGACTCTCATACCGAAATTGGAGGTGCCCAACCGCGTTGTCAATTCTTCTCAACCAGGCTGTGACCTTTCGGTTTTCTCCGAAGCAGATCGTTACAGGGACCTTCTCACCCTTCTTGATACGCTTCAACCATCCGCTCTGCGCGCTTTTCGGGACGGTCATACCTTGCTTGATGGTGGACTTGCCGACAGGATGGAGGAAACTGATCACTGACATTTGGCTCAAGTCTATACACCCTGGGTGAGGTGGAGAATCCTACCAGACTGACGTGGAGTCAAGTTTCTCATGAAAGGACCGGTGTCCACGACGCGTTCCCTCCCGTTCCGCTTCGCTCCCCGTTGAAACCCAAGGTCGATCATGTCTTGGATGATGCGTGTGAATTGGTTTGAAGCCAGGATGTTGTTGTCCATCAAGACCAAATTCTGGCGTTCTCCGAACTTGTGGGCGATGGCTTTCACGTATTCTCGAAGGCCCGTATATGGTTCAAACTCCGGCTCAAGCTGTGGGACCGCGCAGAACGGGCAGCGATTCACACAGCCCCGCGTTGCGTAGCCGAAGTAGCAGTCGTCCAAGCCGTATTCATAATCCAATTCCTCCAGCAAGCTGTAATCGGGAATTAGGCCGTCAACGGTGGCGTCATCATCACCCAGCCCAAGAAGGTTTGGGCTGTTGATCCGACCTTGGAGTGGCCAGACCCCCGTTTCCTTGAATATAGTTTTCGGGAAGAGTGTCGCATAGACTCCTCCGACGAAAATGCGGGTCAGATCATCGCCGACGACTCTCTTGTAGTGAAGGATCGTGTCGATGGTTTTTCGGTGATGAAAACTGAACAAGCTCGTTACGTAGACCCGGTCCCAATAACCGGCATCCTTGAGCACTCCACGCACCAGCCGCACCTCGTCCCCGCGACTCCTGTGATACGTGCCAATCTTCAGGAGACCAAGCGGCGGGAACTTTGCCCTGTAGTCAGGTTCTACAAGAAGCACTCGCAGGCCTTGGCGGGCAGGCGGCTCTGGTTGACCGTCGTTCTCACCCATCAGCCGCGCAATCAACGCCGCCTTCGCCCGCCCCCCGTCATCGAGACCAACAGCCCGACACGCAGCCTTCAGTTCCACCCGTTTCATCGACTCCAGAAGCCTGCGGGTCTTGACAGACCTCTTGGCCGAGATTGCTTGCACAATCTCCTCCTTGGGTTTGCCGCTAAGACCCGAAACCTCAAACTTGCGTGCCAATTCGAGCAGACGTGCCCGAGTGACCGCTGCCACGATTCTTCGACGCTTTACCATATATTCGTGCCGGGTAGGTTGTGGGCCGGTTGCTTGCCGTGAATGTGGGTTCACAAGTGCCGAGGATACGGCCCTCCGGCTGACTGGTGATTCTCATTCGACCATTCTGCGCTGGCGGCCATTATAGGCACACTTCACCAAGTGCGCCAACACCGGCAAGCCATGCATGGCTTGCCGGCGAGTGTTCTGCGCGACGAAGTTGAAGATCAGGCAGTCGTGTTCCTGACCGTAACGGTGGATGCGGCCGACTCGTTGTTCCAGCCGGACGTGATTCCACGGGATGTCGTAGTTGATCATGAGCCAGAAGAATTTGAGGTTGATGCCTTCGCCGGCCGCCTCGGTGGCAACC
>JABMRB010000466.1 GCA_013202865.1 Candidatus Nealsoniibacteriota bacterium
ATCATGATGTCCATCACGACCAATTCGACGTCTTCCTCCGAATCGAGCTTCTCCAAGGCCCGTTTGCCGTTGTCGGCCATGGCGACGATCAGCCCCGCCTTCTGCAAGATACTCGACAGGGCATACATATTGCGCATGTCATCGTCTACCAGGAGAACTTTTCGACCGTCGAGTACCTGATCCGGGTCGTGCAGCATGCGAATCACCTCCTGTTGCTCGACCGGCAGGGAAGACTCGACACTGTGCAGGAATAGCAGGACTTCGTCCAGCACGCGTTCTTCCGAATCGGCCTCCTTGAGCACGATGCTGTCGGTATACTTACTCAACTCTGCGTGCTCCTCGCGCGTGAGGTCTCTGCCCGTGTAGACGACCACCGGCGGTATTCTGTCGCACCGAATATCTCGGAGTCGCCGCAGCAACTCGAATCCGGTCATGTCGGGCAGTCCGAGATCCAGGATGACACCGTCGAACTCCTCTGCGGCGATTTTCGCGCAGGCTTCTTCGCCGGTGCCGGCCATGGCAATCTCGACCCCTTTGTTGTCAATCAGCTTGACGAGGCTCTTTCGCAGTTGTTCGTCGTCCTCCACAATCAGGACCTTCCTGACGTCGGCTTGCAAGATGCCTTCGATCTTCGTGAAGGCATGGTCGAGATCCTCCGCGCTGGCCGGCTTGGTCAGATACCCGACGGCCCCTTTGCGAAGCGAGGCAGAGCTTTGATCCCGGCCGGAAACGACGTGGACCGGAATGTGACGGGTTGCCAGGTTGTGTTTCAGTTGATCCAGGACGTTGAGTCCGTCGATGTCGGGCAATCCCAAGTCGAGCATGACGGCGGTTGGGCTGTGTTTGAAGGCCAACTGCAAGCCGCTACAGCCGTCTCCCGCCACCAGACACTTATAGCCTCGCTTGCGGGACATATCCATCAAGATCTTGGCAAAGCGGAGGTCGTCTTCGATGATGAGGATCGCCTTGTCTCCGTCGGCGATCTGCCGGCGGTCGTCGGGAAGAATTTCAGGGGCGCAGCACGCCGATGGCCGCTCGCGATGGTCGACCTCTTCGGGTTTCCCCTGCGCGGAGGCGAAGAACCCTCCGGCAACTGTTTCCGGCGGATGCTCCACGGTCGGCACGGCATGAGGTTCCAGCGGAAGATACAAGGTGAACGTGCTTCCCTGGCCCGTGCTGCTTTGGAGTTGAATCTCACCGCCAAGGAGATTAGCCAGTTTGCGGGAGATCGCCAATCCCAGGCCCGTACCGCCGAATTTGCGGCTCGTCGAACCGTCCGCCTGCTGGAAGGCCTCAAAGACGGCCCTTTGCCGGTCCTTGGGGATTCCAATGCCCGTATCGATAACCGACATGGCAACGGTATTCTCAGCAGTCAGACCGGTTTGGCGCAGTCGAACATGGTCGTCCGGGCGGTGGAAGCTGAGGGTAACCGAGCCTTCTTGAGTAAACTTCAATGCGTTGGAGACCAGGTTCTTGAGCACCTGGTCGACCCGTTGTCCGTCCGTTGCTAAAGTCTCCGGCAGGCGGTCGTCGGTTTCGATCTGGAATCGGAGCCCCTTCTTGTCGGCCATGGCACTGAACTGGGACTGAATATGGCTGCTAATGGAATCGAGTCTCACGTCCTCGATATGGATTTCGAGTCTTCCCGCTTCCACTTTGGACAGGTCGAGGATTTCGTTGATCAGATTTAACAGCTCCCTTCCTCCGTCGCGAATAACCTCTGCCGATTCCACCTGTTCGGCGGTAAGATTGCCTTCGTCGTTGTCGGCCAGAGACTTGGCGAGAATCAACAGACTATTCAGCGGCGTTCTCAACTCGTGGGACATATTGGCCAGGAATTCTGACTTGTACTTGCTTGCCGTTTCGAGGTCACGGGCCTTATCCTCGATCTCCTGCCCGACGACTTCCAGTTCCCGATTCTTCTTTTCGATGCGGGTCTTCTGCTGCGTGAGATACTCCGACTTCTCCTCCAATTCTTCGTTGATGGCCCGAAGCTCCTCGCTCTGACCCTTCAGTTTTTCCTCCGACATTTTTAGCGCCCCGGTCTGCTCCTCCAACTCCTCGTTGGTCGCCCTCAACTCCTCCTGTTGTGTTTGCAGCTCTTCCGCTTGCTGCTGCGATTGACTCAACAGCTTCCTCATCTCCTCGCGGTCTTGATTCGAGTTGATCGCGATGGCGATATTCTCGGACACCAGTTTCAGGAGTTCGATCTGCGTATCACTGAAGTGGGTGAGCGTGCCAAGTTCCACAACGCCTTTCACCTTCCCGTCGAGGACGACCGGAGTGGCCAGCAGGTTGCGAGGAGGGGATTCGCCGAGACCGCAACTCACCGTGACGTAATCCTCCGGCACCTCCGTAATCGCAATACTCTCTTTCTCCAGCGCGGCCTGGCCCACCAGTCCTTCGCCGGGTGCGATTTCGGCGGCGAGCCGTTTGCGTTGGGGAAAGGCATAGCTTCCGGTCAAACGCAAGATCCCGTCACCGTCGCTTAGATACATGACTCCCACCTGGGCGTCGAGATACTTAGCCAGGTAAGTAACCACGTTCCTGGACAGCGTGGGCATGTCCAATTCTCCCCGCATCGCATCGGACAACTCGGCCTGGCCCGTCTTGAGCCAGCGATCCGTTTCGTTCTGTGCCGAGACGACGCGGAGGTTATCCGTCATCTTGTTCAGCGCGATCCCCAACTCGTCACGATCGCTTCGCGGAGCCATTTCGACCGAGTAGTTGCCTTCGGCGATCGTGTTGGCCTGGTCGATAATTCTTTGGTTGGAGTCCAGGATCAGGTTGATCGATTCCAGCAGCCGCCCCACTTCGTCGCGACGGGTGATCGTCACCTTCTCCACCCGCTGGCCGAGCGCCAGCCTCTTGAGAACGTCGACGAGATTCTTGATGGGGCGCGTGATGCCGCGGGAAATCACAAAGCCGATCAGGATGGCCGAGAGGATGACGAACAAACTTCCGCCGATCAATTCGATTTCAACCCGCTCTCGCAGTTTCACGCTCTCGGCCCGATGCGTGTCAACTTCTTGGTGCGCACGCACTGCAACAAGCGAGATAATTGCCTCCAGCACGGCGAACGCTTCCTGGCCTTCCTTGTTGTTCAGCGCGTCGGCGGCGTCTTCCTTCATGAAGTTGCTGCTGTTTTCGATGGCCGCCTTGGAAACCGCTTCTAGGCGACCGTACTCGTGCCGCAGAAAGACGAGAAGTTGGTCCGGCGACCGGTTTGCAAAATTGATCTCATTGTGACGGACGCCTGCTTCATCCTGGGCCGTCAGTTGCTGCTGCTGCGTATCGGTCAGTTCAGGCACGGCGCGCCGAGCAAGTAGTTGGCTGGCGTCGTTGAAGCTCCGAGCGACCCGCTTCTCGATCTCTCGCTGGACCTCCGGATCCTCGGTAGCCACGTGGCGATTTAGGAGACTCTTAATGTCGGCCAGGGCAATCTGCAGTTCCATCCATTGATCGTGCGGCTCTTCGTATTCGGTGTAGGCGGTGTCAAAATACGCGCCAACCGCACCAAGTTGATGAATGGCGTATAGGCAGAAGATAAGCTGAACGACGGCAATTGCCGAGAACGCTCCGACCAGCTTGCCTGATATGGAGACCCTGAGTTTACGCACGGTGGTTTGCCCCTTTCGAGAGACACTTGTGAATGCAGTAGACCAACTCTTCAAGCGTTTCACGCTTGCTCTTGATCGCGTCGTCCGAGGCGACCATGACGCACCCCACGCGTGCCACCACCCCGGCCGCCGCTTTATCAAGCATAGATTACACCTAGAACCTATTCGCGGGTGCAACGGCTCGGCGGCGGAACACCGGTCCGTATGAATGGGTCGAAGTGATCGTGGGCTTCATGGGGATAAGTTGGAATATGTCGGTCATTCTGAGGTCGACGTCGAGGAATACAAGACCTGGCTCGCCGACGCGACTACCTTCGACACGGCCAAAGACTCTCTCGACGCCATGTCAAAGACGACGAAGGAAATCGAGAACATCGACGACTTCTTCTCAAGCAATCGGGAGGCCGTCCCCGATTCGATCAAGCAAGACTTCGTTCCCCGCGAACATGGCGGCACGCTGCTGGGCGTCTCCCTATTGGAAGAGTTGGCCCCCGTGCCTCATCCTCTGGACTATCGCATCGGCGGCGGGGAAGGACCGGGCGGCGGCGGGGCCGGCGGCGGTTGCACCGGTTGCGCCGGCGGGGCTTGTGCGGCAGCGCCTTGCGTTGCCGCCGGTGGTTGCTCGGGCTGGGGCGGCACCGGTACCGATTCGCCGTAGCTGGGCTCGCGTACCGTTTGCAGAATCTTCTCGATCACCTGATCCACGTCGATCCCTTCGGCGTCCGCGTTGAAGTTGGTGAACAGCCGGTGTCGCAACACGGGGAACGCCATCGTGCGAATATCCTCGGCCGAGACCGCGAACCGCCCGTGAATGATCGCCCGCGCCTTGGCCGTGAGCACGATGTTCTGTGCCGCCCGGGGTCCGGCCCCCCACGCCAGCCAGTTCTTCACGAAGTCCGGACTGGGCGGTTCCTTTGGCCGCGTCGCTCGGACCAGATCGACCGCGTAGTCGACCACGTGTTGGCTGGCGGGCACCTGGCGGACGAGCTGTTGGATCCAGAGAATATCCTGGCCGCGCAACACGGGCCGAACGTCCTGGTGCGTCGTCTGCGTGGTGGCCAGCACGATCTCGCGTTCCTCGCTGCGCGTGGGATAGCCGATGTTGATCGAGAGCATGAAGCGATCCAACTGGGCCTCGGGCAGCGGGTAGGTCCCTTCCTGTTCGATCGGGTTCTGCGTCGCCATGACGAAGAAGGGTGGTTCGAGCTGGTAG
The DNA here is from genome assembly GCA_013202865.1 of Candidatus Nealsoniibacteriota bacterium. Lineage (GTDB taxonomy): Bacteria > Planctomycetota > Planctomycetia > Pirellulales > Thermoguttaceae > JABMRB01. The sequence goes on from JABMRB010000466.1 coordinate 4,834, forward strand.
GTCTTGCCGGCGGCCGTTACCTCGTGTTCCTGCATCGCTTGCAGCAGGGCGGCCTGTGTCTTAGGCGGCGTCCGGTTGATCTC
>JABMRB010000467.1 GCA_013202865.1 Candidatus Nealsoniibacteriota bacterium
ACCTACAACCTGGGTTCGACCGGACTTCGCGGCTGGATTTACACCAAGCCAGCGGCTTACCTCGATAGCGTTCAAGGGCGGACCACCGCGGCCAGTCGCCAGATTCTGGTTACGCACGTCGGCGCAAAGTCGCCGGCCGATGGCGTGATGCAAGTAGACGATATTATCCTCGGTGTCGGCGGAAAACTCTTTAGCGACGACGCACGCAAGAGTATCGCGCGGGGGATTCAGGAATCCGAAAAGGACGCGAATAGAGGCATTCTGAAACTCACTCGCTGGCGGTCAGGCGAAACCGAAGAGGTGCAACTCAAGCTGAACGTCATGGGAACCTACAGCGACACGGCGCCCTACGATTGCCCTAAGTCGAAGCGGATCTTCGAGGAGGCGTGTGCGGCGCTCGAGAAAGAGCGGCTGGAACTCAACCTGTGGGGAGCAATCAACGGTCTTGCATTGATGTCGACCGGCAATCCCGACTACTTGCCCAAAGTGCGGGAGTTTGCGCGAAAACTGGGGGCGTCCACACTCCGGCCGAGAAGGCAGTCGATGGGCACATGGGAGATTGGCTACCAAAATATCTTCCTCTGCGAGTATTACCTCCTCACCGACGACGAAGAGGTGCTGCCCGCTATCCGTAACAATACGACTGCGATGGCCAGTGGACAGGGCATGTACGGCACTTTCGGACACGGCTTTTCCGAGCTGACTCCCGACGGCAAACTTCACGGATCGATCCCGCCCTACGGCCCGGTAAACGCGGCCGGACTAGTGGCCAATATCGCGATCGTCATGGGCAAGAAGTGCGGCCTGAAAGATCCGGAGATCGATCCGGCCATCGAGAGAGCGTCCAAGTTCTTCGGCTACTACGTCGATAAGGGAGCGATTCCCTATGGCGAACACGAGCCGTGGCCCTATCACGAAAACAACGGCAAGAACGCCATGACCGCCCTGTTGTTCGCACTCCAAGGAGACCGGATCGAAGAAACGCAATTCTTCGCGAAGATGTGTACCGCTTCCTACCGAAACCGCGAATACGGTCACACCGGCCAGGGATTCAGCTATCTGTGGGGCGCTCTGGGCGCCAACACGGGCGGACCTGCCGCGGCGGCGGCCTTTTGTAAGGAAGCCTCATGGCACCTCGACCTTGTGCGGCGCTGCGATGGATCGTTTACCTATGACGGCGGCGAACAATACGGCGCGGGCAGGACCGACGACAATACCTACTATGGCAAGAGCAGCTACAACGGCCTCAGCCCCACAGCCACGTATGTCCTCACCTACTCCCTGCCACTGAAACAACTGTATATCACCGGCAAGAATGCGAACCAAAAGAAGTGGCTCAGCAAGAAGGACGTCGCCGAGGCGATCGCTTCCGGCCGCTTCGACCTGGCTCGCAAGACCAAGAGCATTGAGGAGCTTATCGCGGCTCTGGGCGACTGGTCGCCCATCGTCCGTGGTTGGGCTGCCGAAGAGTTGGCCAAGCGTCCCGAAGCCAACGCGACGGTGCCCCGGCTCATCAAGCTGGCGGAAGGCCCCGATGTGCATGTCTGCCAGGGCGCTTGTGAGGCGCTCGGCCAGATCAAGGCTGTCGAAGCGCTGCCCGTATTCATCCGCCTGCTGACTCACGAAGATCGCTGGCTGCGGTTCAAGGCAGCGGCCGCCCTGAAGAACATGGGCAGCGAGGCGAGACCGGTCGTCCGCGGCATGCTCAAGGCCGTCGCGCAAACCGCCGAGCCTCTGCAGCCGATCGGCTGGGACGACCCCATCCAGTTGACCCATGGCCAATTAGGGGCCGCGTTGTTCAACGGACCACTGGCAGGCTCTCTCAAGGAAGTCGACCCGCAACTGGCCTACCCGGCCGTTCGGGTCATATCCCGCAACGCCGACGGAATGGCACGGGCAACGCTGAGAAACTATTTCGAGAACCGGCTGACTCTGGAGGACGTGCAGGCGTTGGGGCCCGACATTGTCGCCGCCATCAGGACACCGAGCCCGGCCGACACGATGTTCTCCAATGAGATACGTATGGGCGGATTCAAAGCATTGACGAAGTATCACTTCAAAGAGGGGCTCGAGGCGGGCGTCATCTTGTGCAAGACCCAGGGCGGCCACGGAAGCGAATCAAGAACCGGCCGGATCATGGAAGTGATCGTGAGCTATGGCACGGCCGCCCGCGAGGTGATCCCGCAATTGAGGGAAGTGATCGACATGTTTAACCTTCAATGCGAGAACCGGGAATTCCCCGCCGGCGAACTCAACGACAGAAGAGTCGGCGCGGTCGAGGAAGCCATCAAGACCATCGAAGCCGCCACCAACCAGCCCGAGTTGCGAACCATTGCGCCGTCGCCGCCGAAGGGTAACTCGACAGAATGATAGAAAAGGCCGTGCGGATACGGCATCGAAAGTCACGGTCATTTGAGTTCAGGCAGAAAGCCTTGTGAGGTTGCATTGCCCGAAGCCTTGCGACTTCGGCTACGGATGGACTAGATCGCTACGCTGGAATGCAATGCACTCTTCTGGACACGGCCCATGGCCTCTTTCGTCTTGCCCTGCAGCCACGTATGAAAGACAGGGCGCTCAAACTGTGCCTGACTGCCTTCAAGCAGCAGCTTCTTGGACGACCGGCCTTCGATGTCGTGGTTGTAATGATATCCTGCTAATAGGAGACTTGATTGGGCTCGACTGAGCGGATGGACGCGGGAAGTTACCGGCAGGTCAATTCATGCTGCGCAGCTCAACCGTCCCGGTGGCGTTCTCGATCTCCTTGATGAGCGCCTGGGCTTGCTCGATCACCGGCTTGAGCATCCGGGCCTCTCGATGGGCGAGGAGGTCCTTCTCAAGTTGTCGGAGTTGAGACAAGACCGGCTTGGCCGCCGCGCCGTAAGTTCCGAGGATTTTCAGACATTGTGCGATCCGGCTCTTCTTGCCCCACTTGTCGATCTCCATGATTTGGATGCAAAGCGGCATGCCTTCCCGAATGCGGTGCTTGGCGAGGATCGCGATGCCTCGCAGACGGACCCCGCTGGCGAACATGATGCCGCTCGGAGCGGGGACCACGATCGCCTCGTGGATCGCGGGCAAGAGCGGCTTGATCTCCTCGTAGGTGAGTTGCTGGTAAATCCCTCCGACGGTCCCGCGCGAGCGGCCGTCCTGATTACGCAGGCCGGCCCGCACCGCGTCGCGAAGCAGGTCGCGGTCAACTCCCTCGAGCGAGTTCTTCAGCATTGTGCCGAAGACCGCGAAGCTCAGGTAGCGTTGTTCCATGCCGCGCGGGTCAGACTTGGAAGGCTCTTTTGCAAGCATCGTGAGAAGTTCGGGGACGGTGGGCATGGCGGGTTTGCCGATGCTGGCCAGCGCCTCGGCCGCCTTGATGCGCAGCCACATGTCCTCGTGCTGTAGGAACTTCCTCAAGGCCGGCACGGCGGCGGCCTTGTCTTTGTGCATCGCCAAGGCCTGGCAGGCACCGTAGCGGGTTTCGAGGCGGGGGGCGTCGA
>JABMRB010000468.1 GCA_013202865.1 Candidatus Nealsoniibacteriota bacterium
GACCGAGGCTGATCGGCTTGGCCAATTCCGGCGGCGGTTGATCGCCGAGGATCTGGTAGACGTTCTGCAGGTGTTTGCGAAACAGGCGATCGAACAGCCCGTCCTGCGCGCTGGAATGGTCGTCGCCGAACCACCAGAACCAGTCGCTTCCTTGGGCGATGTAGAGTTCCTCCCACGCCCGGTCGATCTGTTCGGCCGGTTTCGATTTCTGCTCGGTCACCTGCGCGAGGTATTGCCGCGTCTGGTGCATCGCGTCCCACGCCCGGTTGCACTCGGGGTGGCCGATCCAGATGCCGAAGTTGTGTTGGATCCAGCTCCCCGGGAAGAGGTGGCCCAGCTTGTCGGTGGCCGGGTATTGTTCGAGGTAGTCACAGATCCGATACGGTGTGACGTGCGGGTGTTTGGCAATGCGGCGATAGAGCGTGCGGAGGAAATCCACGCCCCCGTTGGCGTAGTATTCCCAGCAATTCTCCCCGTCGAGGATGATACTCACCAAAGTGGGCCGGTGCCCCGCGTTGCCGGACGTCGCGCGCCCGATCGCCTCGATCTTGCCGATGAAATCGTTCACTGCGTCGTCGGCCTCGTAACGCTGGTAGTGGAAACCGATCTGGTCGCTCAGCGCGTGGTCGCGAAAGACGATCTGCAACTGCCGGCCCTGCTCTTCCACCCGCCATGGCCGATAGAGCATCTCCGGGTTGCGCAGGTAGCCGTCGGCGTCGCGGGAGACCCAGCCGTCGGTCGAGCGGGAGAGGATCTCCTCGTCGGTGGCGATCCAGCGGACGCCCGCCTCGGCAATCGCCGGGATGATCCCCTGGCAAACGGACCCCTCCGACGGCCACATCCCGCGGGGCTGCTGGCCGAATAGCTTCGCGTGGTAGCGGACCGCCCGGTCGACGTGCTCCCGGACGTCCTCGCCGTAGCCGTCGAGGTGTTTCGGCAGCGCCACCTCGGGCATGGCGCGGCGGGCCTGGCGTTTGTCCCAGAGCAGCGGCAGGATCGGGTGATAGAAGGGCGTCGTGGTCAACTCCACCTGGCCGCGCTCTTGAAGTTCCCGGTGCAGCGGAATCACCTCCGAGAGCAGTTCCATCTGCTTATCCAGCAGCCACTGCTTCTCCTTCTCGGTCCAGTGTCGGCCCTTCTTGCGGAACTCGGCCAGATCGTCGTCCCGCTCGAAAGCCAGCGGGTGGATCCAGGCCAGATTCGACCAGCACTGCAAGTCGATGATGTCTTTGCGGCTGAACCGTTTGCGAGCCCGATCGGCCGAGTCGACCGACGCACCCCGCTTCTTGTACAACTCGAAGTATCGCCGATAGGGGCGGATCATCTGGTCGACGTGAACCATGAAGAAATTGTCGAGCAGATAGCGCATGTCCCCTTCGTCGAGCCCGTCGGCCGGCAGCCGCGAGATCCGCAGATGGGTGTCTTCGTGGGCCGCGTCGGTGTAGGCCGCCAGTTGCGACAAGAGACTGGGGACCAGGTTGATCGTTGCCCGCAGTTCGGGCACTTCCCGCAGCAGCATCGCCATACCCCAGTAGTCCTTCGTGCCGTGCAGGCGGACCCAGGGCATGACGTTCTCGCCGGCGACGTCGTCCGGATAGTAGGGCTGGTGCTGGTGCCAGAAAAAGGCCAAGGCAACGTCGTGCATAAGCGATCCTTCGCCGTTTAGTTGGGGTGGCAGTTGTACTGCCACGCCCTCGCCGAACTCGGAGGGGCGGCAGTACAACTGCCACCCCAATCCGTCCCTCCAGCACGATCACGCCGGGCAAGCCCGCCGGCTAAATGTCAGTGGCGTTGCGTCTTAAACCTGTACCCGCTGTCTGCTCCGCGCGATCATCGATTCGTACAACTCGACGTACTCCTTCGCGCTGCGCGACCACGACCTGTCCTGGGCCATGCCCGCGGCGATCAATCGGTTCCACGCGTCCGGTTGCCGGTAGGCCTCGCACGCCTTGTTGAGCGTCTCTTCCAGGGCCAACTGGCTGTACTCCTCGAAGCTGAACCCGTTGCTCGCGTCGATCGTGTCGGCCAGCCCGCCGGTCGCGCGGACCACCGGCACCGTGCCGTACTTCAGGCTATACAGTTGGTTCAGCCCGCACGGCTCGTAACGGCTCGGCATCAGGAACATGTCGGCCCCGGCCTCGATCCGGTGGGCCAGCGGATTGGAAAACTCCAGCTTCGCGGCGACCTTCTGCGGGAATCGCTCGGACAGCGTCTGAAGCAGTTCGTGGTACTTGGGCTGGCCCGTACCGAGCACGACCCACTGCACGTCGCGTTTCTGCACCCACTCCTTCATGACCTCGGCGACCAGATCGATCCCTTTCTGCTCGGCCAGCCGGCCGATGAACGCCAGCAGCGGCACCTCCGGGTCGACCGGCAGGCCCAGTTCCTCCTGCAACGCCGCTTTGCACGCCGCTTTGCCTTCGCCGAAGCCGTCCGCGTCGTAGTTGGCCGGCAAGTGACGATCGGTTGCCGGGTCCCAATGGTTCACGTCGATGCCGTTGAGGATCCCCGTGAGCACGTCGCTACGATTCTGCAACACGCCCTCCAGTCCGCAACCCAACGGACTGCTCTGGATTTCCTGCGCGTATCGGGCACTGACCGTGCTGATCGAGTCGGCGAAGACCAGACCCGTCTTCAGCAGGTTCAGGTTGCCGTGGAACTCCATCTGGTGCCAGTTGAAATACTTCCAGTCCAGGCCCGTCAGCAGCATGTCCCAATGCCAGAAC
>JABMRB010000469.1 GCA_013202865.1 Candidatus Nealsoniibacteriota bacterium
CCTTCCACGTCGGTCAGCACCATCGTTCCGCCGGCCAGCGTGGCGTTGGTCGAGCCGCCCCAGGAGGCCGCACCGACCATCTCGAGCGTTCCTTCCTGGGCGACCCAGGTGGCGTTGGTCATCGCCGTGGCGTCACCGGTGGCGAGCGACAGCTTGCCGGGGCCGGTCTTGGCCACGGTGCCGCTCATCAGGTTGCCGTCGATCCCGCCGTAGTTCGTCTGGGAAATGGGATTCAATCCCACGGCCGTGGCGGTGACGGGGATGTCGACGCCGTTGAAGGTAACCGGCAGCCCTTCGGTCTTGAGCACGCCCGCTTGCAGCGCGACGGGGCCACCGAACGTGGCGGAAGTTCCGAGATTGACACCGCCCTCCGAGCCGGGCGCGTTGACGGTCAGGCTGGTGAAGCTGACGCCGCCCGGGGCACCGGCGATCGTCACGGTCCCGGACTCCACGGTCAAGGCACCGAAGGCGGCGGTCGTATCGCTGGCCGCATGGAGCGTGGAATCGGCCGCGACCGTGAAGTCTCTGTCGGTCATCGAGATCGCCGGCAAGGCGGTGAAGGTAACGCCGTTGAGGTACAGATCCTCTACAGCGGTGGCGTCCAACGGCTGATTGAAGACGAGGAACTCGTCGATCATCCCGTCGTAACTGTTGTTGCCGTTCCACTCGGACCCGATCCTGAAAGTACTGATGTTCGAGAAAGCCCGCGTCATACCGGTACCGCTGTGCCACTCCTCGCCGTTGAGGAACATCTTCATGACGCCGCCCTCCCGGGTGAAGACCCAGTGGTTCCACTGGCCCGAGACCTCGGAGGTTTCGGCAGCTTTATTGATCCGGTCGTAGTTACCGAAAGCGTCCCAGTAAACTTGGCCGTCGCTCCACGGGAGGTGCGAACTGAGTTGTCTGCCTCCGTCGTTGTGGCCTTCGAACAGCCAGTCACTCTGGGGCTGAATCATGTCGTCCCCGTATTGCCAGACGGAGATGGATACGCTCTGGGTGTCGACGATACTGCCGAACACGCTGCCCGGGTCGGAAATGTTCACGTTGTCGGCGTCCTCGAAATCGAGCACCCATCCGCGGTCAAAGTCGTCCACCCACGTGGCCCCGGTAATCGTGCCGGCGCCGGCGCCGGCGCTGTTGCTGGCCACGCTGCCCGAACCTTCGTCGAACAGCCAGGCGCCGACCATGCTCATTTGCTTGACGTGGGCCTCAGTCAGCGCACCGGCGTGGATTCGCATGGTGCCGCCGTTGAGCAGGGCATTGCTGGCCCCGGCAAAGCCGCCACTGCCGCCGATGGCCAGCGTGCCGCCCCGGGCCTCCAGCGTCGCGTTGCTGTTGACGTTCAGCAGGTCGCCCGGATTCAGGACCATCACACCCGGGCCGGTCTTGGAGATCACGGCACTGGTATTGTTGGCCTGGATCGTGCCATAGGTGGTCGTGCCTCCCGGGTTGAATCCGACGGCGGTGGCCGTGGCGGGGATGTTCACGCCGTTGAACGTGACGTCGCCGCTGGTCTTGATCACGCCGTGCTTCAGTTCGAGCGGCCCGGCCCCGTAGGTGGTGGCCGTTTGCGGATTCAGTCCTGCTTCCAGGTCACTGGCCGGATCCACGTCCACCGTCGTGCCGGTAAAGCTGATACTGGTGGCCGAGCCGGTCGTGGTGAGCGTCCCGCCCTGCAGGGTCAGACCCGCCAGGCCGATGTCCACCGTACCTCCGACCTCGAGGGTGGAGTCCGCGGTCACGGTCATGTCGACGCCGCTGAAGTCCTCCATCGGTTGCTCGACCGGGATGCTGTAGCGGAAGGCAAGGTGCCGCGTCATCTGGGTCATTTCCGCAGTGGTCAATTGTCTATTGTAGATGATGATATCGGCGAAGTCGCCGTCCCAACTTCTAGTATCTTCAAACCGATCCTGGCCGATTTGGCTGACGCCCGTGGGGATTCCGTTGGAGGGTCCCCCAAAAGCATCAATTTGCGTCAGAGGACCGGTCATCACGACGCCAATGATTCCCATCTCGTTCGGCGGCGGAACTGCCATGATATCGATCTGGCCGCCGTTGAGCGTTGTGACACCATCCCTGACCTCAGGACTAGCGTAGCCCCCAACCATCGGACCTCCGCCTTCCTGCCTGTTGAACGGGTAATAATCGCCGTCGCCCAACAGGGGATTCCGCCCGCTCGCGCCCTCGTTCTCTTGGACGACCCAAAGAACGCTTTCCATGTCCATGTACTCGGTGAACGACAGCCGCTGCTGGTTCGTTCCGTCGAATCGCATGACCGCATTGCCGTTGAAGGCGTTGTCGACCCAGACGGGGGAAGCCCAGTCCACCGAGGCATTGTAGGTGCCGTCGGCG